>PQAJ01000117.1 GCA_003105185.1 Holophagae bacterium | reverse complement strand
GTCCCGGCCGAGAGCTCGTACGGCCTGGTCTACCGGCTCGCGGCCGAGATCGGGAGCTGGGAGCATGAGCACCTCGAGAAGGTGGCGCCGCCGCACCCCTACCCGGTCGAGTTCGCCGCCGCCGCTCGCTGGCGGACCACGCCGGAGAAGGTCGAGCTGCTGCGCTCGATCGGCTTCGAGAACTTCGAGTTCTTCCAGACCCTGACCCGCCACCCCAAGTACTCGGACGAGCTGGTCGAGCAGCCGGTGGAGGGCTACGACCGCGGCGACTACGTCGCGATCAGGGCGCGCAAGCCGTAACGAAAGCGGGCGCGGAACCGGGCAAACCGCAGCAACCACAAAGACACGAAGTCACAAAGAGAGTCCTTTGAGTGGCGCCTCCAGCCCCCGGGCGCTGTCGCGCAATGGGATGTCGGCGTCACGAAGCGGAGGTGGCCGTGAGGTGATGTCCCCCGCATGACCGGGTAGAGCAACATGCGCCGGTGCGCTGACATCGAAGGCTCGGCTCCCTGGCCGGAAACCAGTGGGCACCATCAAGAGCTCTTCTTGGTGCCTTTGTGCCTTCGTGGTGATTTCAGATCAGGGCCCCACGGGCGCGGGCGCGGAAGCGGGCGAGGTGACTGGCGTAAGCTGAGCGGCGATGGGCGATGTGTCGCGATCTCCCCACACGGTCGAGTCCCAGCGTTCCTTCCGCTCCGGGCTCGCCTGGGGCCTTGCCGCCTACGGCTCGTGGGGGCTGTTCCCGATCTACTTCAAGGCGGTCGCGGCGGTGCCGGCGGCGGAGGTGCTGGCCCACCGGGTGGTTTGGTCGCTGGTGGTGCTCGCGATCGTGCTCACCGTGCAGCGGCGCTGGCGCGAGGTGGCAGCGGCGGTCGCTGAGCCGCGGACCCTCGCGGTGCTGGTGCTGACGGCGCTGCTGATCGGTGGCAACTGGTACGTCTTCATCTGGGCGGTCACGACCGGGCACATGCTGCAGTCGAGCCTCGGCTACTTCATCAACCCGCTGGTCAACGTCTTCCTCGGCGTGGTCTTCCTCGGGGAGCGGATGAGCCGGGCCGGTGTCGCGGCGGTGGCGATGGCCGCGCTCGGAGTCGGCTGGCTGACCGTCCGCGGCGGCAGCATGCCCTGGGTGGCGCTGGTGCTCGGCTTCTCGTTCGCCTTCTACGCCCTGCTGCGCAAGACCGCGCGGGTCAAGCCGGTGCCCGGGCTCGCGGTCGAGACCGCGCTGCTGGCGCCGGTTGCGCTGCTCTACCTGGCAGCGACCGCGTCCTCGGGCGGGCTCTACTTCGGCACCGGCTCGTGGCGGCTCGACCTGCTGCTGGTCGCCGCAGGTCTGGTAACGGCGCTGCCACTGCTGTGGTTCAACACGGCGGCGCAACTGCTGCCGCTGTCGACCCTTGGCTTCCTGCAGTACCTGTCGCCGACCGGCCAGTTCCTGCTTGCGGTGCTGGTCTACGGCGAGCCGCTCACCCACGACCGGCTGGTCGCCTTCGCCTGCATCTGGATGGCGCTCGCGATCTTCACCGTCGACCAGCTGCGGACCCGGGCGCGGATCGCTCAGTTGGTCGCGCGGCGGGCGTCAGGGGTCGGCTCGCGCCAGATCGGAAACGGGAACGGGAACGGGGACGGGCGGGGGTCCGAGCCCCCGGATCCTCGATCCTAGTCGGGCGGGGGGGCGGGCACGGCGATGAACACTCTCGAGCCGGGACGCTGCCCGGTGATCCGCCACCAGGTGCCGGAATGGCAGAAGCGGCCGCCGATGTCGAGCAACTCCGGCAGCTCGAGGACCGCGACCGAGGCTGAGTCCCCCGCATCGAGGATCACGACCCGCGGCCGCCGCCGGCCGCCGCCTGCCGGGTCGCGGGGCCGCGAGCTGCTCTGCTGCTGCATGCCGGTCCTCCGTGCGCTGTCACTCAATCCAAACGATCAATACCCCGCTCCTGTTCGCAAAGCAAGAAGCGTGCCGCGGGTGCTGCGTGACCCGGGGCACGATCCGCATGGGTGCTCCGGCTGGGCATCCTCTTCCGTAGACGGAGCGTCCAGCGATCGGGACGCTCGCGGCGGGGCGCCGGCGGATGAAGGTCGTGCGAAACTCTCGGCCGTGAGCAGGACCCTCTTCGATCGCGCCGCGACCTTCCCCCGCGGCAGCCGGTGGAGGTGAGCGGGCCGTGTGCGGGATCGCAGGCATCGTCGGCGCCGTGCCGGACCCGGCGGTCATCGAGCGCATGATCGACCGCCTGCGCCACCGCGGGCCCGACGATCGCGGCGAGTGGCGCTCCGAGGACGCCCACCTCGGCCACGCCCGGCTCGCCATCCTCGACCTGTCCTCTGCCGGCCACCAGCCGATGGTCCGAGGCCAGCTCGTGATCACCTACAACGGCGAGGCGTACAACTTCCGCGAGCTGCGGCGGCAGCTGCCCGGCCCCTTCCGCTCCGACTGCGACACCGAGGTCGTGCTCGCGCTCTACGCCGAGGAGGGCGCCCGCTGCCTGCACCGGCTGCGGGGGATGTTCGCGTTCGCCGTGTGGGACGCCCRCCGCCACCGCCTGTTCGCRGCCCGCGACCGGCTCGGCATCAAGCCGCTCTACTACCGGGAGCTTCCCGGCGGCMTCGCGTTYGCCTCGGAGATCAAGGCCCTGCTCGAGCTCGGCCGGCCGCCGGTCGACGCGAGCGCGCTGCGCGACTACCTGACCTACCGCTACATCCCGGCGCCCAAGACGGTGTACGACGGGATCCGCGAGCTGCCGCCCGGCCACACCCTGGTCTGGGAGGCCGGCCGCGGGCTCGAGATCGCTCGCTGGTGGGAGCCGTCCACCGCGGTGGCGGTCACCGACATGGACGAGGCCGTCCAGCGCCTCGACCGGCTGCTCTCGACCGCGGTGCCGATGCACACCCTGGCCGACGTGCCGGTCGGCGTCTTCCTGTCGGGCGGCATTGACTCCACCACCACCGTGGCCTTCGTCGACCGGCCGCGCACCTTCACCCTGGGCAGCGAGGTCGGCCACCGCGACGAGGCGCCGTTGGCGCGCCGGGTGGCGGCCCACTTCGGCGCCGAGCATCACGAGCTCCTGGCCCAGTCGGTCGACCTCGATCTCGCGCTCGACACCCAGCCCCGGCTCTTCGACCAGCCCTTCGGCGACTCCGGCTCGTGGGCTACCTTCCTGGTGTCGAGGATGGCCCGCGAGCACGTCACCGTGGCGCTGTGCGGCGAGGGCGGGGACGAGCTGTTCTGCGGCTACCAGTGGTACCGGCGCTGGTCGGAGCCGCCACTTTCGCCCGCCCTGCGAGCCGCGTCGCGCCTCCTGCCCGTCTTCTCGCCGCTTGGGCGGTCGCTGCAGCGGCGGGCGGCGATCGGGCTCGAGCGCTACGCCGCCTTCCTGAGCCCGTTCACGGTCGAGCAGAAGCGCGCTCTGATCGGTCCGCGGCTCGATGGGGATGGTTACGACGACCTGTGGTTCTACCGCCGGCACTGGCGGGGGGAGCTCCCGGCGCTCAAGCGGCTGCAGTGGGCCGACCTTCACACCTACCTGGCGGGCGATCTGCTGACCCGGGTCGACCGGGCGAGCATGGCGCACTCGCTGGAGCTGCGGCCGCCGCTGCTCGACCACGAGCTGGTCGAGCTCGCGCTGTCGCTGGACGGGTCGCTGCTGGTCGACCCCGACACCGGGGACGGCAAACTGGTGGTCCGGCGGCTGATGGTGGAGCGGGTGCCCGCCGGACTCTTCGAGCGCCCGAAGCGGGGCTTCAACCTGCCGATCCGGCGCTGGGTAGCGCGCCGCCCACGGCTGCTCGATGACGCTCTCGACCGGCTCGCCGAGGCGGGGATCATCCGCCGGCCGCGGGCGCTCGGCTTCACCGGCGAGCAGGCGTGGGCGCTGCTGACGCTGGACCGCTGGATGACGAGCTCGGGAGCGCTCTGAGCGCGCGTCGCTAGGTGCTCTGCGCCGACGCGAGGAGCTGCTGGAAGCGCGGGTGCTCGCGCAGGGGGGCCCACTCCGCGCTGCCGCGGAGCACCGCGGCCGAGATCCGGGCCGGCGTCTGAAGCACCGGCTGGAGCTGATCGACGGCGGCGTCGAGGTCGCCGCGGAGCATCTCGAGCCACGCCAGATCGACCGCGAAGTCAGCGGCCACGACCGCGTCGTCGAGGCCAATTTCGCGGGCGAGCTCAAGCTGGCGGGCTGCGCCGGCACGGTCGCCAACGAGCGCGGCAGCCTCGGCGAGCATCGCCAGCAGGAAGGGGTCGCGCGGCTGCTCCTCGAGGTCCTGCTGGAGGAGCCCGATGGCCTCGCCGCAGCTTTCCTCGGCCGCGGCGTCGAGGCCGAGAGCGCGCTCGTTGAGACAAGCGCAGAGCGACGTCGGCACGCCTTTCCAGCGCTCGACCCCGGCGGACTCAACGAGGTCGAGGGCGGCCCGGTGGTTGCCGTCGAAGACCTCGAGGTCCCACAACGCCATCGCCCACCGCTGGTCGCGCGGACCCGGAATCTCGTCGAGGACGCGACGGGCCCGCTCCGTCGAGCCGTCGTGGAGCACGTAGGCAGTCGCCAGGATGAAGTGGGGAGTCCGCATGCCGGGCGCGACGGCGATCGCCCGCGCGAACATCTGCTCCGCCTCCTCGTAGCGGCGCAGGTAGATCAGGCTCGAGCCCATGTTCCAGATGAAGGACGGGTTCCACGGGTCGAGCTCGAGCGCCCGCTGGTGGCTGGCGAGCGAGCTCTCCCAGTTGCCGCGCCGCCGCTCGACGTAGGCGATGCCCACCAGCACCTCGCTGTCGTTGGGCAGCGACCGGTTCGCGAGCCTGAGCTCATCGAGCGAGCTCGAGAGGTCGCCCTGGCAGCGGTAGAGGTAGAACCCCCTGGCACGGTGCACCTCGGGCAGCTCCGGGCCCAGCGCGAGCGCGTGCTCGAGGGCCTGGCGGGCCCTCTCGCGGCGCTCCTGAGAGGGGTCGAACCCGAAGTGGACCAGCAGTCCGTTGGCCTCGGAGAGCATGGCCCAGGCGCGGACGAAGGAGGGCTCGAGCTCGACTGCCCGCTCGAGGCTGGCGATGGCGGTCCGGAAGTCCTGCTCCTCGTCCGAGTAGAGGTGGGCGCGCCCTTCGAGAAACGCCTGGTAGGCGGCCGCATCGAGGTCGGCAGCGGCAAGCGCGCCGGCGGCCTCCGGGAGGGTGAGGTCGAGCTGCTCGACGACGCGGCGGCCGATCTCGCTCTGGACGGCGATCAGCTCGGACGGGCTGCGGTCGAAGCTGGCGCTCCAGATGTGGGCGTCATCGGCGGCGCGGATCAGCTGTGGGGTGATGCGGATCCGCTCGCTGCCGTCAGGCCGGGTCTCCCAGCGGACGCTGCCCTCGAGGATGTAGTCGACGTTGAGGTCCTCGGCGACCTGGCGGACGGTCCCGGAGCGCCGGCCGTAGGTGACGGCGGTGGTGCGGGAGATGACGCTCAGGCGAGGCACCATTGCGAGCTGCGAGGTGATCTCGTCCGTGATGCCGAGAGCGAAGGTGCTCCGCTCCTCCGGCCCGTAGTTGTCGAACGGCAGCACGATCAGCCGCGGCAGTTCCGGCGCGCCCGCGAGGTTTGTCACCCGCCGCGTGAGCTGCCCGCTGCCGAGGGCGGCGATGCCGACCGCGAGCGCCGTGACCGCCACCGCCGCCGTGATGAGCCTGGCTCGCCAGCGCGGCCGGCCGCGCGGGTGGATCTCGGGAGCGGGCACCGTTGGGGGCTTGGTTGCAGCCTCGGCGAGGGGCGCGGTCTCGGCGATCAGCCGGTAGCCCCGTCTCGGGATGGTGGCGATGTAGGTCGGATTGCGGGCGTCGTCGCCGAGGTGTGACCGCAGCTCGGCAATGGCCCGGCTGAGCACGCTCTCGGTCACCAGGTCGCCGTTCCAGACCGAGTCGAGGAGCTGCTGCTTGGACACCACCTCGCCCGGCTCGCTGGCGAGCCGGACGAGAACGTCCATGACCTTGGGCTCGATCTGCGCGGCCTCGCCGTTGCGCGAGATGCGGTTCAGGTCGGGATCGACGCGCCAGCCGCCGGTTCGGAACGATGCCGCCCGCGGGCGCGGCGCCGAAGCCTCGTGATCGATGCCGTTCGCCGCCATTGTGTTCATTCCCCAGCCCCTCAGGCGAATCCCCGCCTGCGCCGGGAGCCCGGCCTCACAGCGAGGTACGTGATCGCGCCCGTGAAGTTGCGTCCGCGACAACACCGGGATGGCGGTCCTGTGGGCGCGGACGGGCGGCGGGAGGCGGTCCCTCAGAGAAACCTCACGAAAAGCTCGGGCAGGCTTCGCAGCTTCATCAAGACTCCGCGGCCGCCGCGACCCATCTTCTGCGGGTCGGGCAGGCGCACGGCGGCTGCCCGGAGAGGAAAGGAGGATCGAGGGAGGCAGCGTACCCAGGCTGACGGTTCAGTTCCAAGAATCTTGCATCACAGCTCCACTCAGGAGAGGAGGACCGACAGATGACAACGTTGAGTCGAATTGGACGAACGGCCGTGCTCGCGGCGCTGGGGCTCGCCCTGGCCGCCGGCGCGGCATTGGCTCAGGAGACGACCGGTGCGATCATCGGCACCATCACCTCGCAGGACGGGGCGACGATGCCGGGCGTCACCGTCACCATCAGCGACGCGGCGACGGGGTTCGAGCGCACGACGGTCACCAACGGAGCCGGCGAGTACCGGTTCGTCGCGCTGCAGCCCGCGCGGTACACCCTGCAGGCGGCGCTGACCGGCTTCCAGACCTACCTGCGCGAGATCGACATTGACCTCGGCCGCACGGTCACGAACGACTTCGTGATGGATCTCGGCGCGATCACCGACGTGATCGAGGTGACAGGTGAGGCGGCATTGGTGGACGTGACGTCCACCGTCACCGGGATGACGGTCAACCAGGAGGAGTTCAGTGCGCGGGTCCCGATTGGCCGCGAGGCGACCCAGATCGCGCTGCTCGCACCGTCGACGACCGGCGGCGACCGCCGCTTCGATTCCGACTACACGCCCGGCCAGGAGCTGGTTTCGATGAGCGGGTCGTCGCCGGCCGAGAACGCCTACCAGGTCAACGGCCTCAACATCACCAACTTCCGCACCATGCTCGGATCGACCTTCGTGCCGTTCGAGTTCGTGGAGGAGGTGCAGGTCAAGACCGGCGGCTACGAGGCCGAGTACGGCCGCGCCACCGGCGGCGTCATCAACATGGTGACCAAGTCCGGCACCAACACCCTCAACGGCGACGTCACCATCTTCTACCAGCCGGAGAGCCTGCAGGAGACGTCGCCCGACGGATGGAACCGCCACAACACCGAGGAGCACTTCGACTCGCTCGAGGCCAACGCCTCGCTCGGCGGCGCGATCGTGCGCGACAAGCTGTTCTTCTTCGGCTTCATCCGCTACGACGACACCGAGTACATGGAGAACGTCGGCGGCTTCAACACGGTCTACACCAACAACCAGCCGTATTACGGGGCGAAGGTCGACTGGAGCATCACCCCCAACCACCGGCTCGAGGGCACCTACCTCGTCGACGACACGAGCCTCGACTCGGTGCGCTACCAGTACGACCCCGACACCCGCACTCAGGGCGACGAGGTCGGGACCGGGTTCCAGTCGCGTGGCGGCGACAACTGGATCGGCAAGTACACCGGCATCTTCACCGACAGCTTCCTGGTCTCGGCGCAGTACGGCTACAACGGTTTCGACCGCACCGACGGCTCGCCCCAGCTCAGCGACTGCGCCTACGCGCTGGACTACCGAGAGACCGGCGCCGCGACCCCCATCGGCTGCTGGGTGGTGTACGCCGGAACGGTCGCAGGCGACGAGCGCACCGCCTACCGGGCCGACGGGGACTGGTACCTGGGCAACCATTCGCTGCGCTTCGGGTTCGACGGCGAGGAGAACGTGTCCGACGAGGAGTGGTCGTACTCGGGCGGCGCCAGGGTTGACTACTACGTGAACGGGACCCGCTTCACCGAGACTGCCAACGGGACCCCGCTGGGGCCGGACGACCAGGTTTACGCGATCCGCCACCGCACCACCGGCGGCAGCTTCAACACCTACTCGAACGCGATCTACGCCCAGGACAGCTGGGCGATCTCGCCCGAGCTCACCCTCAACTTCGGCGTTCGCTGGGAGATGTACGAGAACAAGAACGCCCTCGATCAGACGTTCATCAAGATCGACAACCAGTACGCACCGCGCCTGGGCGCGATCTGGGACCCGAGTGGCGACGGCCGGTCGAAGCTGTTCGCCAGCTACGGCCAGTACCACCTGCCGATCGCCTCCAACACCAACATCCGGCTCGCCGGCCTGGAGTTCGACCAGCGCGACTACTTCGTGCTGCCGCCAGGCGCAGGCCCGGACGAGTTCGGCTTCCCGACCGGGACCGGCGAGTTCATCAGCTCGGTGGTCTACGCCGACGGCGTGATCCCGAACCCGGACGCCGTCCGCGCCACCAACCTCAATCCGATGTCGCAGTACGAGTACATCCTCGGCGGCGAGCAGATGGCGGGTGAGGACTGGTCGCTGGGTGCCCGTTTCGTGTTCCGTGAGTTCGGCGAGGTCATCGAGGACATGACCATCGACCAGGCGCTGACCGAGGTCTATGGCGTCGAGCCGGGTGCCCTCGCCTACTACCTCGCCAACCCGGGCAGCGACTTCGAGGGCTACTACGACCTCGACGGTGACGGCGTGCTCGACCCGATCAGCTTCACCGCCGAGCAGCTCGGCTACCCCGACGCGACGCGGAAGTACTACGCGGTGGAGCTGACCGCCAAGCGGCGCTTCGCCGACAACTGGATGGCCCAGATCGCCTACACCTGGTCGCAGTCCTATGGCAACTACGAGGGCTACGTGAAGTCGGACATCGGCCAGGACGACGCCGGACTGACCCAGGACTTCGACTTCCCGGGCCTGATGGACAACGCCTACGGCTTCCTGCCCAATGACCGGCGCCACAACCTCAAGGTGTTCGGCGCCTATGCCTGGGACATGGGCCTCCAGGTCGGCGGCTACGTCTACTACCAGACCGGCCGGCCGCGCAACGCCTTCGCCGTGCACCCGACCGACCCGTGGGCGCAGGACTATGACAATTCGTCGTTCTTCTACTGGGACGGCACGCCGGCGCCGCGCGGCTCGGTGGGCACGACCGACGACATGTTCGGCCTCGACGCCATGGTGAAGTACGACTTCCAGCTCGCCGGCTTCGACTGCAACGTGCGTCTGGACATCTTCAACCTGCTCGACAGCGACGCGGTCACCTACTACTCGGAGACCTCCGGCACCGCCTCGGGCGGACAGGACGAGAGCTTCGGCCAGCCGGTGTACTACCAGGAGCCGCGCCGCGTGCGGTTCGGAGTCGGCCTCAGCTTCTGATCCGGGGGGATTTGACGACAGGAGTCGCAACCAGCAGTCCCTCTGGTGTCTCCTCCTTCCTCCACGGGGGCCCGGGTCCGGGCCCCCCTTTTGCTTCGCGTCGCGGCGCTCTTCCCAGGCTTGGGCCGATCGCGTACGATGGCCGCGGCGCTCGCTCGCCGGCCGGCGGACGCAGCTGGAGCCGGCGGCGGAAGGTACAGCGGGGGGCTGCATGTCCGAGCCGGGAGTCCTGTTCATCGTCTCGTCGCCGTCTGGCGGCGGCAAGACGACACTCATCCGCGAAGTCATCGGACGGCTCGCGGCGCGTGGCATCCGGTCCCACTTCTCGGTGTCGCACACGACGCGGGCGCGCCGCCCGGCGGAGACCGAGGGCATCGACTACCACTTCGTCGACCGCGCCGCCTTCGAGGGCATGGTCCAGCGCGGCCAGTTCCTGGAGTGGGCGGAGTACAACGGACACCTCTACGGGACGGCCCGCGCCGAGGTCGAGCCGCGGCTCGCCGACGGCTGGGACGTCTTCCTCGACATCGAGGTCCAGGGCGCCACCCAGGTCAAGACCGCGGTCCCGGACGTGGTCAAGGTCTTCGTGTATCCGCCGTCCTACGACGTCCTGAAGCAACGCCTGACCGCCCGCCGCCAGGACGCCCCGGAGGCGATCCGGCAGCGGCTGCGGTGGGCGTTGCGCGAGCTCGGGGTGGCCGGGGAGTTCGACTATGCTATTATCAACGACCGTCTGGACGAGGCGGTCGACGAGTTGCTCGGGATCTGCACCGCCGAACACCAGCGCCCGAAACGCATGAAATCCCGACTCGACGCCATCCGCGCGTCCTACCAGCGCGCGCTTGAAGGGGACAGCCCATGATCGAGCTTCCAGAGAACTTCGACTCCGTTTTCCGTTACATCGTCGTCGTCTCGCAGCGCGCCGAGCAGCTGATCAACGGCGCCAAGCCGCGCATGGAGAGCCGGCACGGCAAGCCCACGCTGGCGGCGATGGACGACGTCGACGCCGGGCTGGTCCCATGGCGCGTGCTGAGCCAGGCCGAAATCGACGCCCAGCGCCAGGCGATCGTCGAGCAGTTCCGGGCCGAGGTCGCCGGCGAGGGCTTCGAGCCCGAGCACGCGCGCCCGATTCCCGATGTGCTGCCGACCCTGGTCAGCAGCGACGACGAGGAAGAGGTGGCGGCGCCCGTGCCCGAGGATCGCGACAACGAGCTGGTGCGGCTGCAGCGCCTGCTCGGCATGGCCGGTGGTCGCGGTGCCGTGGGCGGCGGCGCTGACGAGTTCGACGAGGAGCGCGACGAGGACGAGCGGGACGCGGACGAGGAAGAGTTGGACGTCGAGGAGGAGGCTGAAGAACTCATCCTCGACGTTGATGACGGCTTCGGCGACGAGGACTGACCCGGCGCCCCCGGTCAGCTGCGCCGGCCGGCTACAGCATGCGAGCCCGGGACCTCGACCGGTACCGCCGAGAGATCGGATGGCGGGACGCGCCACTCGTCGACGTGGCAGCGCCGCCCGCCGCACCACTGGTGGAGACGGGAGATCTCGAGTCGCTTGCGCGTGAGGCCGCGAGCTGCACCCGCTGCCGGCTCGCCGAGCAGCGCCGCACGGTGGTCTTCGGCGAAGGCGATCCCCGCGCCCGGGTCATGTTCGTGGGCGAGGGCCCGGGAGCCGAGGAGGACCGCACCGGGCGGCCGTTCGTCGGCCAGGCCGGCGCCCTGCTCGACGCGATGATCTTCGCGCTCGGGTTCGAGCGGCGGCAGGTCTACATCGCCAACGTCGTCAAGTGCCGGCCGCCCGGCAACCGCGATCCGCAGGACGACGAGGTCACAGCCTGTGCACCGTACCTCGACCGCCAGATCGCGCTCATTCGGCCGCTCTTGATCGTGGCTCTCGGCAAGCCGGCGGCGCGCCGCCTGACCGGCTCGACCGCGCCGATCAGCGCCTTACGGGGACGCTGGAGCTCCTACCTCGGCATCCCGGTGCTGCCGACCTTCCACCCCGCCTACCTGCTGCGCACCCCGCTCGCCAAGCGCGAGGTGTGGCAGGACCTCAAGGCCGTCCGCGCGCGCCTGGCCGAGGCTCCACCCTCTCCCTGACGCCCGGCCGCACTGCACTCCCCTGCGGCACAGGCGGCGCCGATCCCTAACTGGACAGAAGCAGCACCAGGTCGCAGACGTTGGTGCCGGTCGGGCCGGTGCGGATCGCGTCGCCCGTGGCCGCCAGCGCGGGGCCGGAGTCGTTGTTCGCGAGCGCCGCGGCGAGGTCGACGCCGGCGACGCGCGCCCGAATCGGGGTGCCCGGATCGACCAGCGCGCCGGCCGCGTCGGTCGAGCCGTCGATGCCATCGGTGCCGGCCGCCAGGATCACCACCGGCTGCCGGCCATCGAGCTCGAGCGCGGCGGAGAGCGCGAGCTCGTGGTTGCGGCCGCCGGTGCCGGGGCCGCGGACCGTCACCGTGGTCTCGCCGCCGGCGATTAGGGCCGCCGGCCGCGGCGAGTCGGACAGCTCGGCGAGCCGGGCCATCTGCTTGCCCTGCTCGCGCGCCTCGCCCTCGAGGAGGCGAGGGTGGAGGGTCGTCGTGTATCCGCGTCCGGCGAGGAACGCCGCCGCGGCCTCGACCGCGGTCCGGTTGTTGGCGAGCACGTGAACCCAGCTGCGCGCCGCCCAGCCGTTGTCGTCAGGCTCCTCGACCCGGGCGCGCAGGACGTCGACGACGGTGCGTGGCAGGTCGGCGACGACCCCGAGCCCGCCGAGCACGCCGAGCGCGTCCGCCGCCGTCGTGAGCGACGGAACGGTAGGGCCGGAACCGATGTCGGGGATGAGGTCGCCGAGCACGTCGGACAGCACGATCGTGACCACCTGCGCCGGAGCGGCGGCGCGGCCGAGCCCGCCGCCGGCGGCCGCCAGCAGCTGGCGGCGGACCGCGTTGAGCTGGTGGATGGTGGCACCCGCCTTCAGCAGGGCGGTAGTTGTGGCGCGGATGTCGTCGAGGGCGAGACCGGGCCGGGGCGCGGCGAGCAGGGCCGAGGCGCCTCCGGAGAGCAGGACCACCAGCAGGTCGTCCTCGCCGAGCGTTCCCGCGAGCTCGAGCAGCCGCCGGCACGACGACTCGCCCTCCGCGTCAGGTGTGGGGTGGGCGCCGCGCAGCACCTCGCCGCCATGCGCGACGCGGTCGGAAACCGGCACGCCGTGCGGGGTGAGCACGAGCAGCTCGTCCGCCCAACCGGGAAGGAGCTCGAGCCAGGCGTCGGCCAGAGCCGGGCCGGCCTTGCCGAGAGCAGCGAGGACCTTGCGGCCGCTGACCGCGGGCAGCGCCTCGCCGCGGATCGACACCCGGTCGCCGTCGAGCGAGACGGCGGCCGGGATCAGGCGCGCCGGCTGGACCGCGGCAACCGCGGCGTGGAACGCGCCGAGCGCGTCCTCACGCATCCCGTCGATGACGGTGCTCATCGGGTGAGTCTACCGGAAGGGTTTGGGGTTGGGGGACAGTGGTCGCCCCCTGACCCCGAATCCCTCACTTCCTGGGACGCACGACGAGCTCGCCGCCCTCGACGTCGACGACCACGGTCTGGCCCTCGCCGAGCTTGCCCTCGAGGACCAGGTTGGCGAGCGGGTCCGAGAGCCGGCGCTGGAGGACGCGCTTGAGCGGCCGCGCCCCGAAGTCGGGGTCGTAGCCCTCGTGGGCGAGCTGCAGCACCGCGGCCTCGCTGGCCTCGACCCGGATCCGCTGCGCCKCGAGCAGCTGGTTGAGCCGSYCGAGCTGRATGCGCACGATYGCSGCCATGTGSGWYTCGTCGAGGCGGTGGAAGATCAGSACCTCGTCGACCCGGTTGAGRAACTCGGGCCGGAAGTTGCGCTTGAGYTCCTCCTGGACCAGKCTGACCATCCGCTCGCGCTCGGACTCCGGGAGGTCCTGGATGATCGACGAGGCGATATTCGAGGTCATGATGACCACAGAGTTGCGAAAGTCGACCGTGCGGCCCTTGCCGTCGGTCAGCCGGCCCTCGTCGAGCACTTGGAGCAGCACGTTGAAGACGTCGGGGTGCGCCTTCTCGATCTCGTCGAGCAGGATCACCGCGTAGGGGCGCCGGCGCACCGCCTCGGTGAGCTGGCCGCCCTCGTCATAGCCGACGTAGCCCGGAGGGGCGCCGATCATGCGCGCCACCGAGTGCTTCTCCATGTACTCGGACATGTCGATCCGGACCATCGCCCGCTCGTCGTCGAACAGGAACTCGGCCAGCGCCCGGGCGAGCTCGGTCTTGCCGACGCCGGTCGGCCCGAGGAACAGGAACGAGCCGATTGGCCGGTTGGGGTCCTTGAGCCCCGCGCGGGCGCGGCGAACCGAGGACGACAGCGCCTCGATCGCATCGTCCTGGCCGACCACCCGTTCCCGGATCCGCTCCTCCATGCTCAGCAGCTTCGACTTTTCGCCCTCGAGCAGGCGGGTGACCGGGATCCCGGTCCAGCGCGACACCGAACGGGCGATGTCCTCCTCGCCGACCTCCTCGGAGAGGATGGTCCCGTGCTCCTGCTGGTGCTGCTTGAGCGCGTCGGAGGCCTCGTTGAGCTCGCGTTGGAGCTTCGGCAGCTCGCCGTAGCGCAGCTCGGCCGCCCGCTCGAGGTCGCCGTCGCGCTGGGCGCGCTCGGCCGCCTCGCGGGTGTCCTCGAGCTGCTGCTTGAGACCCTGGAGGTGCGAGATCAGCTCCTTCTCGCGCTGCCACTGAGCTCGCATGCCGTCGATCTTCTCGCCGAGCTCGGCGAGCTCGGACTCGATTGCGGCCAGCCGCTCCTTTGATACCTGGTCCTTCTCCTTGGCGAGCGCCCGCCGCTCGATCTCGAGCTGGAGGCGCCGTCGCTCGAGCTCGTCGATCTCGGTGGGGAGCGAGTCGATCTCGATGCGCAGCCGCGACGCCGCCTCATCCATCAGGTCGATCGCCTTGTCGGGCAGGAAGCGGTCGGCGATGTAGCGCTGCGACAGGGTGGCGGCCGCCACCAGCGCGGCATCGGTGATGCGCACGCCGTGGTGCACCTCGTACTTTTCCTTGAGGCCGCGCAGGATGGCGATCGTCTCCTCGACCGACGGCTCGCCGACCGTCACCGGCTGGAAGCGGCGCTCGAGCGCAGCGTCCTTCTCGACGTGCTTGCGGTACTCGGTGAGCGTGGTCGCCCCGATGCAGCGCAGCTCGCCGCGGGCCAGGGCCGGCTTGAGCAGGTTGGCGGCGTCGATCGCGCCTTCGGCGGCGCCGGCGCCGACCAGGGTGTGGAGCTCGTCGATGAACAGGATGATCTCGCCGTCGGAGTCCACGACCTCCTTGAGCACGGCCTTGAGGCGGTCTTCGAACTCGCCGCGGTACTTGGTGCCGGCGATCAGCGCCCCCATGTCGAGGGCGACGATCCGCCGGCCCTTGAGGATCTCCGGCACGTCGCCGTCGGCGATCCGCTGGGCGAGGCCCTCGGCGATCGCGGTCTTGCCGACGCCGGGCTCGCCGATCAGCACCGGGTTGTTCTTGGTGCGGCGGGTCAGCACCTGCATCACGCGCCGGATCTCGTCGTCGCGCCCGATCACCGGGTCGAGCTTGCCCGCCGCCGCGATCTCGGTGAGGTCGCGGCCGTAGCTCTTGAGCGCCTCGAACTTGGCCTCGGGATTCTCGTCGGTCACCCGGTGTGAGCCGCGCAGGTCCTGGATCGCGGCCAGCAGCTGCTCCTTGGTGACGCCGTTCCTCGCCAGCAGCTCCTGGGCCGGGGTGCCGGCGACGCCGGCGAGCGCAAGCAGCACATGCTCGATCGAGACGTACTCGTCCTGGAACTGAGGGGCCAGCTTGGCCGCCTGCTCGAGCACCTCGCGCAGCGAGCGAGCGGGCTGGGGCTCGGCGCCGCCCTCGGCGGAGGGCAGCCGGTCGAGTGCGTCCCGGAGCTCGGCCTCGAGCCGGGCCGCCGAGACGCCGACCTTGGCCAGCAGCTTGGGCGCGATGCCGTCGGCCTGCTGCAGCAAGGCGAGGAGCAGGTGGGAGGGTGTGGCCTCCGGGTTGCCGCGGGCCTTGGCGCCTGCGAAGGCCTGCTGGAGGGCCTCGGTCGCCCGGACCGTGTACTGGTTCTTCTGCTTCACTCATGCCTCCGGAGGGGGGACTCCCTTCTGACCGTGGAGAATGTAGATCTTGAGTCCTCAATTGTCAAGATTGATTTCACAAGATTTGATAATTTCTCTATCAGATATGCCAATGCCTCGGTGCCTGTGCCCGTCTCCGTGCCCGGGTGACGATAGGGTGCGAGGGGCGTCTGCTTCGGAGAGGGAGACGGAGACGGAGACGGAGACGGGCCCGGACGCGGGCCAGGAAACGGCCATCGGTAGAAGATGCGCGCAGCGCATCCGTCTCGGAGCGTGTGGGCAGAGGCAGCGAGACAGACCACTTAGGGACTGTGCACGGGGCCGCTGCCCACGCGCTCCGAGTGGGGCGGGAGGGTGGGTGGGGTACAATCGCCGGCATGACTGCGGCGCTCGCCCGCTTCACAATCCGCTCACCCCACAGCTTCGTTGAGTCCAGGAAGGAGGACGCACGATGAGTGCACCCCAGTTCCGGCCGGTGGTCGCGCCGGAGACCGACATGCGCGAGTTCACGTTCCGAGCCCTGATCCTCGGCCTCTTCATGTGCGTGATTCTCGGCGCCGCCAACGCCTACCTCGGCCTCAAGGCGGGCATGACCATCGCCGCCACCTACCCGGCGGCGGTGATCAGCATGGCAGTGCTCAAGCTCTTCAAGGGCACATTGCTCGAGGAGAACTTCGCCCGGACAGTCGGCTCGATCGGCGAATCGGTCGCCGCCGGGGCGATCTTCACGATCCCGGCCTTCGCCATCCTCCACCTGTGGGAGTTCAACGGCCTCGCCGACTACCTCAAGGCCACCGCGCTGATGGTGGTCGGTGGCGTGCTCGGCATCCTGTTCGTGACCCTGCTCCGGCGGGTGATGGTGGAGGACCCCGAGCTACCCTTCCCAGAGTCGGTGGCGGCCTCCGAGATCCACAAGGCCGGGCAGCGCGGCGCCGCCGCCGCCAAGCAGCTGTTCGAGGCGATGGGCGTGGGGGCGCTGATCAACCTCCTCGGCCAGCTCAGGATCTTCTCGGCCTCGAACGACTTCCTGATCAAGGTCGGAGAGGTCGGCCGCTCGATCGTCCGGCTCGGCTTCAAGCGCGACGCCTACACCGTGCCGGCTGGCGGTGTCTCGACCGTGTCGGCGCCGGCGGTCAGCCCCGCCTACCTGGGCGTCGGCTACATCATCGGCCCCCAGCTCGCCGCCCTCAACTTCGCCGGCGGCCTGCTCGCATGGGGCCTGTTCGTGCCGCTGCTGGTCTTCTTCCTGGGGCCGAACCTGATCGACAGCTTTGCCGCCTCGATCGGCGGCGACCCCGCCGCCGAGGCGACCTGGGTCGCCATGGCCGACCACATCTGGAAGTTCATCGTCCGTCCGATCGCGGTCGGCGGCATGCTGGTCGGCGCGGCGTTCACGCTCTACCGGATGCGCAAGAACCTGTGGCTGGGCATCCGGCGCGGCGTCTCCGACCTGCGCAAGTCGGCCGAGGCCCACCAGGCCACCAGCCGGGTCGACCGCGACATCGACTTCAAGGTGGTGCTCTTCGGGGTGATCGTGGTCTTCATCCTGATGTGCATGCTCTACGCCTACTTCACCGGCGTGATCGGGGGCGCGGTGATGGCGGCGCTGGTGATGGTGGTGACCGGCTTCTTCTTCGCCGCCGTGTCCGGCAACCTGGTCGGTTTGATCGGCTCCTCCAACAACCCGGTCTCGGGCCTGACCCTCGCCACCCTGATCGTCGCGGCCCTGGTGATGGTGATCGTCGGCGTCTCCGGCGATCACGGGGTCGCCGCCGTGCTCGGGGTCGCCTCGGTGGTCTGCGTGTCCTCGGCAGTGGCCGGCGAGATGCTCCAGGACCTCAAGGTCGGCCACATCCTCGGCGGCACGCCGTGGAAGATGCAGGTCGGCGACCTGATCGGGGTGGTGGCGGCCGGCGCCTTCATGTTCGTGCCCCTGTTCGTGCTCCACTTCTCGAACATCAAGCAAGGCGGCATCGGCTTCGGCGACCGCGCGCTCGCGGCGCCCCAGGCGGGCCTGATGGCGACGCTGTCCCAGGGCATCGTCGGCGGCCAGATGGCCTGGCCGCTGGTGATCGTCGGGATCGTGATGGGCATCGCCCTGATTCTGATCAAGGTCAAGAGCCCGATGCTGTTCGCGGTCGGCATGTACCTGCCGTTCGAGACCACCTCCGCAATCTTCGTCGGCGGCGTCATCCGCTGGGTCGTGGACTCGCTGGTCAAGCGCCGCGGCTTGAACGCTGCGCAGGGCACCCGGGTCGAGAACGCCGGCGTGCTCACCGCCTCCGGCCTGATCGCCGGCGAGGCCCTGATGGGGCTGGTGATCGCCGGCATCGTGTTCTTCAACCAGCAGGCCTGGGAGGGGTGGGTCAGTGCGACCAACCTCGGCGGGGTCGCCCGTCCGCTCGCCGTCCTGTTCATGCTGATCGTGGCCGGCTACCTGATCCTGCGGCCGCTCGGCCGCGCCGGGCGCCCCGACGAGCCGGCGCCGCCCCAGGTGACGATGTAGCATCCTGAGAACCTCAGCGAGTATGGGCCCGCTCCGGCGGGCCCTTTGCTTCGGACGCGCTCTGCTATAACACCGCCGTGGCCGACACCGACCCGATCCTCGCCGCTGTCCCCCGCCGCCTCGCCGTGTGGAGCGAGGACGCCCGAGGCCTGGTCGTGCTCGAGCGTCCCCGGCCGACCACGACGGGCCTCAAGGGCGCTGGGGACCTGATCTCGTGGTGGCTGTCGCCCCGCCGGGTGCGGCTCGACGCCCTCGGCTCGACCGCCTGGCGGCGGCTCGACGGCCGCGCCACCGTGGCCGAGGTGGCCGAGGCGCTGGCCGCCGAGCACGGGATCGAGGACGCGCAAGGTCGGGCCGCCCACTTCGTGCGCCTGCTGCGCCGCGAGGGCTATCTGGCGGTCGATGCTCACCTCCCGGCCGCGGTCGAGCCGCGATGAGGCGCGCCGCCCGGCCCCTCCTCGCGCTGGCCGCGCTCCTGCTGAGCCTCGCCGCGGCCGAGCTCGCGGCGCGGGCGCTGGTCTTTGCTCGCACTCCGAAGGGCATGGTCTTCGACCCGGAGATCATCTACAGCTACCGGCCGCGCGCCGAGGTCGGCGGCATCGTTCTCAACGACGTCGGCTGCGTCGGCGACGACCTCGCGGGCAGCGCGGACGCCGACCTGCGCGTGCTGCTGCTCGGCGGATCAACCTCGTTCTCTCAAGGCTACGTCGACACCGTGCGGGCGCGGCTGCGCGCGCGGCTGGCTGGCGCCGAGGTCGCGGTCATGTCCTGCGGCAAGCCGCGCTACACCTCGGCCACCAACCGGGTCATCCTCGACCGCATGCTGCCGCGCTTGCGGCCCACAGCGGTCGTCCTCTACCTGGGGATCAACGACAACATCTACAACACCTTCCCGTGGGTCGACTCGCTCCCCGACGTCGGCTATTTCGACTGGCGGTCGCCGCGCGAGTCGCTGCTGGTGCGGATGGTCCGCTACCACCTGCTCGAGAAACGGCTGTGGTCGAGGCCGGGCTTCGGTCCCGGCGAGCTGCGCTCGGTGGCGATCCTGACCGACAACGTGGAGGCCATGGTCGGTGCGGCGACGGCGGCTGGGGCGCAGGTCGTGCTGTGTTCCTTCGCGGTCGCCCTGCCCACCGACGACCCCGGGCTCGAGGCGCGGATCCGCTCCCAGGAGCCGGTGATGGAGCACTTCTGGGGGCATGTCGACTCGACCCTGCTCGGTGTCGCCGCCCACAACCGGGCGATCGCCGAGATCGCCTCCCGGCGGGGGCTGCCGCTGGCGCCTGTGGCCTCGCTGATACCGCGCGACTCGCGGCACTTCCTCGACCTCTGCCACCTCACGGCCGAGGGCAACCGCATCCTCGGCGAGGCGGTGGCCGACGCCCTGGCCGGCAGCGATCCCCGATCGCGGCAGGGAGCTCCCGCAGTTGCGGGTGGATCAGCGCCGACCCGCGTCGGCGGGCGGCGATGAGCCGGCGGCGGCGTCCGCAGCGGGGCTCGCAGCGAGCGGCGTGATCTCGATCCAGTCGACGGCAGCCGCCCGCGGCAGGCCACGGTCGCTGTCCGGCCCCGCAACCTCGCGGAACTGGAGCACGACGAGGTTGCGGCCCTCCTGCCAGCACTCCGGGGGCGCGTTGAAGGCTGCCGTCTGAGGGCCTCGCTCCAGCGCCGTCGTGCCGACGGCGCAGTCGTTGACCAGCACGCGCATCTCCTGGCCTTCGAGACCGCGGGGCGGCGACAGGCGCAGGCTGACCCGCGCCGCCTCGACGCTCGACCGCGGCGCCATTACCGCCGCCTCGCGGGCGGTGACCCACCGGGAGAAGGCGCCGTCGCGTTTGACTCTCGGGCTCGACCAGCCGCTGCGCAGGAAAGGGTCCGACGAGCGATCGAGCTCGAGGCGGGACCACGCGCTCGCGGCCGGGTCCGGCGGCGGTGCGCGGCGCAGCCAGCCGAAGCAGCCCTCCGGCACCGCCTCGAGATCGGACGAGGTGAGTGCGTTTGCGGGCGGCGGCCAGTCGCTGTCCGCGGTCGCCGGCTGGCCGAGCAGGTCGGGCCGCAGCCGGTACAGCGTGCCGGTCTGCGGAATCCTGCTGATGAGCGCACCCCGGCGCGCGAGCCGCGGAATCTCCCGCCCGCCCTCCCGGGCCGGGACAAACAGCAGCACCGAAGGTGACTGGGCCACTGCGGCGCGCAGCTGGGCGGCCGAGTGGCGCAGCGAAACCGCCGGCTCGCCGAGGTAGTAGTCAACGTAGAGCTGGCTCCAGCTGTTCTCGCAGAGCACCGGCTCCCCGACTCGTCGCACCTCCACGATGGCGGCCGCGACCCGGTCCCAGTGCGTCCGGCCGAGCCGGTGGTGTGCGTCAACCCTGACGAGCATGAGGAGCGCGAGCACCGCCAGTACCACCGGCGGTAGCCACCGCCATCTGAGAACTTTCGTGAGCCGCTCGATACCGAGCGCGATGAGGATGACGAGCAGGGGCCAGACCGCGGCGTTGTACCGCCCCTGGGTCCAGCGGTTGACCGCGACCATCAGCGTCTCGCCGACCAGCACGGCGGCGACCGCGCTCAGCAGGACCGCGCGAGCGACCCGGAGGCGCAGGGCGACCACGACCCCCACGACGGCGACCGCCGCGAACGCCGCGCCGAGCCAGTCGAGGCCCTCGCCCTCGGCGGCGGCAACCGTGAGGAACTGCCAGCGCCGGCCGAGGAGCTCGAGGCCCCAATCGTTGGCGCCTTCCGACAGTCGGCCGCCCAGGGTCTCGCGCACCGAGAGGAACCAGGGCAGGAACGCGGCCGTGCCGGCCGTGAGCGCGACCACGAGCCAGGCGGCGGTCCTCCGCCGGAGAGCCGGCTCGGGAGCGGCTGCCGGGTCCCTGCCGAGCAGCACCAAGCCGACCAGCGGCGCCAGGAGGAGGGCAAAAGAGAAGTGCAGGTACCAGCCGAGGGCGACGAGAACCGCGAGGGCGGCGGCCGACCGCGGGCCCGGCCGTGCTCGCAGCCGGTCGCCGGCGAGCATGGCGATTCCGGAGAGCAGGATCAGGTAGGGGTAGGCGCGGAGCTCTTGCGAGTAGCGCACGTGAAAGGTGGAGAGCGCCATGAAGCCGGCCAGCAGCAGGCCTGCCGTGCCTCCGAAGTGGCGCCGCGTCCACCACGACCAGACCACGATCGACGCCAGCCCGGCTGTGATCGGGACCAGCCGGAGCCAGGGATCGACCAGGCCGAGCCGCAGCGAGCAGTAGGTGATGACCAGGTAGAGCGGCGGGTTGGTGGCGTCCGCCGCGCAGGCCGCGATCATCTCCCGAAACGGGAGCACCGCCCGGGTGATGGTGAAGCCCTCGTCGAGGCCGAACGAGAAGGTGCCAAGGTTGCACAGGCGGACGACCGCTGCCGCGGCCACGATCGCCCCGAGAGCGGCCCACCACCGGGCGGCCGCGAGGCGAGACGGGGGGACGCTGCTCAATCCCAAACCCACGTCGGTCTGGAGGTCACGCCGCCCCCCGCGCCGACAACACCGCGGGGATCGTCTTGAGCAGGATCTTGAGGTCGAGCCACAGCGACCACTGGTCGATGTAGGCCAGATCGAGGGCAATCCAGCGGTCGAAGTCATCGAGACCGGCACGGCCGGAGACCTGCCAGAGTCCGGTCAGGCCGGGCTTCATCGACAGCCGGCGCAGCTGCCAGCGCTCGTAGCGCGCCACCTCGTCGGGCAGCGGCGGGCGCGGCCCGACCAGCGACATCTGGCCGCGAAGCACGTTGACAAGCTGCGGCAGCTCGTCGATCGACAGCCGGCGCAGGACGCGGCCGACCCAGGTGACCCGGGGGTCGCGCCGCGCCTTGAACGCCGGGCCGCTGACCTCGTTGAGGTGGGCGACCGCATCGAGCTGGGCGTCCGCGCCCTCGACCATGGTGCGGAACTTGTAGAGGGTGAAGCGGCGGCCGTTCAGCCCGCACCGCACCTGCCGGTAAAGCACCGGGCCGCGCGAGCTGACGGCGATGAGCAGGGCGGTTGCGAGCAGCACCGGCGAGAGCACGATCAGGCCGGTCAGGGACACCGACAGGTCGAGCAGCCGCTTGACGAAGGTCGGGAACGGCGCGCCCGGCGTGTTGGTGAAGGTGAGCAGCGGGATCCCCTCGAGCTCCTCGAGCACCACCCGCGCCTTCATGTGCGGGAAGTAGAGCGCCACCCGGGCGCGGATCCCGAGCTCCGAGCAGAGCAGGAAGCTCTCCTCGAACTCCTCGAGCTGGCGCCGGGAGAGCACGAAGATGACCTCGTCCACGACCTCGTCCTGGAGGATGCGCGGCAGGTCGTCGGCCGAGCCGAGCACCGGCAGCCCCAAGACCTGCTCCGGGAACTCGCCGTTGGGCGCGACGAAGCCGAGCAGCTTGAGGCCCCAGTGCGGGTGGAGCTGGATGATCCGCGCCACCTCCTCGGAGCGTGGGTTGATGCCGACGATCAGCAGCGTGCGGTAGTTGTAGCCGCGGCGGCGGACGTGGCGGGCGAACAGCCGCAGCGCCACCTTCTCCGCGACCAGCAGCGCGAGGTCGATGGTGCCGAACAGGATCAGGAACGGTCGCGACACGAAGTCGAGGCGCAGCAGCCATCCGGCCGCGGCCAGGGTCAGGGTGCCGGCGCCGGCCACCTGCACGACCTGCCACACCTCGTGCGACAGGGCGACGGTGCGGCGCGAGGTGTAGGCCTCCCGCGCCACCAGCAGGAAGGTCCAGATGGCGAGCACCAGCGGCAGCAGGCCGAGGTAGCGGGTCAGCGGGTAGAGCTCGGTGGGGAAGAGTGACGGCGCGAGGTGGGGCCCGAGCTGCGAACGGATCCACCACGCCAGCAGGAAGGCCAGCGTCGTGAGGACCAGGTCGGTGGTCCACACCCAGTAGGCGACGACCTTGGCGCGCTCCTTCAGCACAGCTCCCTCAGCATCCGTTCGTAGGCGTCGGCAACGTCGTGCCAGCGGTACCGCTCGTCGACCCGGCGGCGAGAGCGGGCCGCGAGCTCGGCGAGCTGCTGGTGATCGTCCACCACCTCCGCGAGCACGGCCTCCAGCGCCGCCTGTCCGGTGAAGCGGAAGCGGCGGCCGGCATCGGCGACCACCTCCCGGTTCTCCGGGGTGTCATAGTACAGCACGGGCCGGCCCGCCCCCATCGCCTCGACCAGCGCCGGGTGGGTGCCGCCGACCTCGGTGGCGTGGATGTAGAGGCGGCAGCCGAACAGCAGCTCGCGGTAGCCCTCGCCGTAGATCGGACCCGGCAGCACCACCCGCCGGTCCGCGAGCGCGCGCACGCGCTCGGTCAGCTCCCGCGCGTAGGGCGCGCCGCCGACCATCACCAGCTGTCGCGCGCCGGCAACGCGCGAGTAGGCCTCGACCACACGGTCGGGGTTGTTCTCGGGCTCGAACCGGGACACGTAGAGCAGGTACTCGCCGGCGGTCAGTCCGAGGCGGTCGAGGGTCGCGGTGCCGGCGGGACGCTCGAGGTCGCCGCCGTAGACGATCATCTGAGACGACGCCCCGAAGCAGCGCCGGTAGTAGCGGCGGATGACCTCGGCGTCAGTGACCAGGGCGTCCGGGACCGAAGCGGCCAATCGCTCGCACAGCCGGTAGTAGGCGCGCCCGGCGAGGCCCCACTTGCGGCGCTTGCGCTCGAGGCCGTCGACGTTGAGGGCGACCGGAGTGCCGCCGAGCTGCAGGATGCGGACGAACGGCGCGTTGGCCGCGTTGCACAGCAGCACAGCATCGAAGCCCTGGCCCGCGGCGTGGATGGCGGCGATGAAGGTGTGCGACACGGTCTCCAGGTGCTTGGTGTAGAGCGCCGGCAGCACGACCAGGCGCATGCCGCGATAGGCGCCGAGCGCCGGGTCGACGAAGCCCGAGCGGCCGTAGACGGTGACGTCGTGCCCGCGCTCGGCGAGCCGCCGGCCGAGCTCCTCGGCGAAGGTCTCGAAGCCGCCGTAGGAGGCCGGGACGCCCCGCGTGCCGAGGATGGCGAGCTTCACCGGTCGACGATCTCCTCCGTCCACCCTCCTCTACGGAACCAGCGCCGAACCTGTCGGGACGGCACGCTGCGCCGGCCCATCACCCAGCGCCGCCGCTCGGCGGCATCAACGCGCAGCCGCCACAGCTCGGTCAGGGCCGGCAGCGAGGCGCGCTCGACGGTCAGGCAGCCGCCGATCACCAGCAGGTCACGGACCAGCCACCACGGCAGGCAGGCGAGGTGCCAGGCGAGGTCCGCGCAGTGCAGGCGCAGCAGGAAGCGGTTGCGCACCGAGTGGCGGTTCACGGCGTCGTGGCCCTGCCGCCCGGCCTCCGGCCGGAAGCCGCGGCGGTGGCCGGCGACCGCGTCCGGGACGTAGAGGCAGCGCCAGCCGCGCCACTGCAGGCGCCACGCCAACTCGGCGTCCTCGCGGTAGGCGAAGAAGCTCGCGGCGAGGCGCTCACCGCTCGGGTAGGCGATGTCGTCGAGCGCAGCCCGGCGGTAGAGCGCGGCGGCGGCGGTGGCGCCGAACAGCCACGCCGGGGCGTCGAAGCGACCGTCGTCCGCCGTGCCGGCGCCGCGATCGAGGTGGCGTCCCGCCGGCGTCACCACCATCCCGGCCGAGTCGATCGTCCGGCTGGGGGCGAGATCGTCGCCCTCGGCGCGCAGCAGCTTGCCGACCGCGCAGCCGATGCGGTCGTGCTCGGGGCGGGCGTGGACCGCGGCGAGGAGCCGCGCCGTGTACAACGGTTCCGGCGCGCAGTCCGGGTTGAGCAGCAGCACCCACGGCGTGTCGCTGGCGGCGATGCCGGTGTTGATGGCCGCGGCGAAGCCGGTGTTGGACGGGTTGCGCACGAGCGTCAGCGGCAGCCCGTCCGGGTTGGCCGCGGCCAGGTCCGCGGAGGCGTCGGTCGAGGCGTTGTCGACGACGACGACGGCCGCCGGCCGCGGCTGCAGCTGGCCGATCGCCCGCAGGCAGGCCGGCAGCGTCGTTGCGTGCTGGTAGGACACCACCACCACCGCGTAGCGCTCGTCGGCCACGGCGTCATCTTGGCATAGTGACGGGGGAAGGGGTTAGTGGATAGCGTCCCTCCGCTTCCGCGCGCGTCTAGGTGCCCGTCTCCGCGCCCGTGCCCAAGTGACGGATTGGGATTCGCATTGTCCGTTTCGGAGACGGAGACGGGCACGGGCACGAAGGAACAGAGCGACGCCCGGTCCTTCCGCGGCCGTATACTCTGCGCGATGCCAGACATCCGGCCGCGTCTCGGTGTCTGCCTGCCGTCGTGGCTGTCGGCGATCGCGCTCGCAGCGCTGGCGGCGGTGCTGGCGGCGGCAGGCCGGCTGCCCTTCGCCGACGCGGCGTGGGCGGCGGCCAGCGCGCTGGCGGCCTTCCTGCCGAGCGGCTGGCAGTCTCCCCTCGGTTGGAAGCGCCGCGCCGCCGAGACCACGCTGCTCCCGATCGCGGCTGCTCTGCTCCTGGTGTCGGACCTGACCATCCGCCGCATGCTGCTGCCGCCGCTGCTGGTGCTGGCGGCGACGGCCGCG
>PQAJ01000116.1 GCA_003105185.1 Holophagae bacterium | reverse complement strand
GATCTACGGCACGGTCGTCGTCCACGCCGAGGTGTCACCGGACTCGAAGCCGTCGGCGAACAGGGTTGGCCCGGCTCCCACCAGCTCGACATCGTCCAGACCGAGACGCCCGGCAACGCTCCCGAAGCCCGGTCCGAAGCGGAGGACGATCTTGCTCACGTCGCCCAGGTTCAGGGTGCTCCCGTTGTTGAGGAAGTCGCTCAGACGTACCCGAACGGTCTCGAACTCGTTGTTCCAGCCCACTCCGCTGCCGCAGCCGGATCGCTGATAGGGCTCCTCCACGCCACCTCCATAGGCGCTGATGTTGATTGAGCTCTCTGCGGACTGACCGTCCACCAGAGTAACCGTGAAGCTCGCATCCTCCAGCTCGCCCGTGGTCAGGGGATGCCGGGTCGCCTGAGCTGCACGCAAGGAGAGATGGGTCCAGCGGGTCAGGTCCCTCAAGGACGGCAGCAATTCGAACTCCAGGCTCTGGAGGGCGCCGGCGTCGAAGCTGAACACGATGCCGCGGGTGATGTCGCCATCGCCGCCCACCGTCATGCCGTTCATTGGGTCGGACGGGTCGTGCGTGAAGCTGTAGTTGCCGTCGTTGAGGAAGCCCTCCGTCAGCTCGGTCACGGTGTAGCTCACATTCCCGCCGGAGCTCGAGACCGTGGGCGAGAACTGCGTCTGGAAGTCGTCGATCACCGTACTGCCGGCGCCATTCCCCCTGCGGAAGTAGAGGTCCACCACCACGCAGCTTGAGGTCGGCGCCCCAATCGGATGAAAGCGCTCCCACTGCCGCCACAGGAAGTCCTCGGCCGCGAGGTTGCCGTGTAGGTAGTACTCGACCAGGGGCAGCAGGTAGCCCCGCATCAAGATGTGGGTGTCGGGGCGGCCCACCAGGCATGGTCCCTCGGCCCACGAGGAGCCTCCACCGTTGTGGAAGTCGCCGTGTCCGACTCCGTGCAGGGAGATCGACTGTCGGTCGCGCTCAGCCCGGTCGAGAAGACTGAAGGGGAGCGCGAGATCCATTTCTGGACAGCCGTAGACGTCGGCGTCAGCGCCGCCGACCCAGACGTGGTACGGCACTGCATGAGGGTTCGAGTAGTCGGGGCCCAGAAAATCGGTGGGCGCAATGCTGGACAGGAGCCTGAGGTCGCCCAAGCTGTAGTCCACGGGAACCCATGCGCCGTCATAAATCCGGTCGTATGCCCGCACGATTCCCTCTCCGCCACGGCTATGACCGATCCAGACGATGCTCCTCGCGTCAACGTGTCCTTGCAGGGCCCCGTCAGCGATGAGATTCAGATGGCCCAGGAAGTAGTCGGTGTTCGTCAGTGTGGTGGTCGATGCGGTCTCGATCCCGGGCTCGGTGTTGTTCTCGTGGCTCATCACGATGTAGCCGTACGACGCCAGGTGGTACCCGATATGGTCGTACCATTGGTAGTTGTGGCCATTCCCGTGGCTGACTACGACAAGAGGCAGCTCACCCATGCCGTCGACGTTCGTGGGGTAGAAGGTGTTCTGACCCAGCAGGGCGCCACCGCTATAGAGGATCTCCGTCACCGGGTAAGGTCCGGCCTGAGTGACGTCGTGCACCACGTAGAACCCGGCCTCGTCGGCGTAGCCATCCACAAGGTCGCCCGGCCCGAGCTGGCCGTCGTGGTCCAGGTCCACCACCACGTCATAGCCCACACCCACGCCGGCGCCGGCGTCAGCGTTCAGGGTGCCGGTGTCCACCGTGAAGGTGTTGTCCTGGATCGGTCCAGCCACGAAGCTCACCGCCTCCGCTCCTCCGCTGCTCACGTCCTCGAGCGAAGGGTCGGCTATCCACTCGGCCCTCGACTTGGCCACCACCACATGGATGTCCGCGGTCTGTCCAGCAAGGCCAAAGCGAGCGGAGTCGACGGCCACCTGCACCGGCGAGCCGCCGTTGAGAGCCCGCGCGTACTCGAAGAAGGGGAAGCTCGTCAGGGCGCCACCGGCAAGCTCGGTCCGCGTCGGCTCGACGAGCAGCTTCTCGGCAACGCCTCGCCCCACCTTCCCGAGAGCTGCCGGACCAGCGCCGCGCTGGCGGCCGAGCGATACGCCCTCCCCGCGCAGTAGCGGGGCCCGCAGCCCGCTGACCACGTCGGACTCCTCGGGCGCATACCGCTCGATGAGATCGGCGGCCCGCAGGCGGAGCTCGTAGCGGTCTGAAAGCGCAGCCGGAGATCCCCCAGCTTCCAGCGCCGCCTGCACGGCTTCCTCGGTCGGCAGCGCCGCCCCCGCAGCGCCCGCGAGAGCCCGCGCGGTGGAAGGCGGAAGGGACTCGGGCAGAAGGTCGGGAACGGCGTAGAAGATTGGCGACGCAAGCAGATCGAGTGGCACGGGCACGATCGCCACGACCCGTCCCGAGCCGCGACCGGAGTTCAGGACTTCCACCGGCCACTCCCCGACAAACAGCACTGGACCCAAACCCTGCCGTGGCACGGTCAGCTCCTGGTCGGCCTCGACCACCACCAGATAACCCGCCGACACCAGCGGTCGATCGGAGCGCATGGCGCTCGAGTAGGCGTGATCCAGGACGAAACGCCGGGCACACAGCAGCTCCACCGGCGCGGCCAGTGGCCCCCCAGCACCCGCGTCACTCGCGACTCCCACACCGCCGGCCACAGCCAGCACGATCGAAAGGACGCCTCGAGATGGACTGCTCACTGGCACGCCCTCCTCTCATTTGCCCGCGATGGGCTCGCCCGGATATCTCACCGTGGGGGGATGGAAAGGGCTCCGCTCCTCGTGAGAAATGTTGTTGTGAAAGCAACCTACACGACAGAACGGCGCCCAGATCGTGCCCACAGAGTGTATCCCTGAGCAGGTGAGCTTTCAAGGCATCGTGATGCGGGGGGTGGTGGCGGATTTCACCGGTGCCACGTTTGGCATGAGGGTGCTTCTCGTTCGTAACGTAGGGCGCGCCGAAGGTGCTGCTCCCAGGCCCCGAACCGTGCCAGGTTCGCATATTCGGCGATCCACGAGTATGCGGACCAGACGCAGGTCCGTACTCAGGTGCCGGTCCGAATCTCGGCTCTTCGAGTTACGCGTCGTAGCAGAGGCTTCGACGCTTGCTCACGGGCTCCGTTCTTCAACTCGAGTCGTCGAGG
Source organism: Holophagae bacterium (assembly GCA_003105185.1). GTDB lineage: Bacteria > Acidobacteriota > Thermoanaerobaculia > Thermoanaerobaculales > Sulfomarinibacteraceae > FEB-10. The sequence goes on along the minus strand of PQAJ01000116.1, from coordinate 14,794 downwards.
CGGCGGGTCTGGAAGCAGAGGTCGGCCGTGACGTGGTCGGTGAAGCCGTGCCAGAGGTGGGCCTGCAGGCGGTCACTGGGTGAGAGCTTCGCCTCGTACACGATGAGCTGGGTCGTGCCGGTGGCGTGCGGCACGCGGGCCACGGTTTGAGTGCCAGGTACGGTGGTTGATGTTTCGCGCCCAAGGTGCAGTTCATCGCAGCGGGCGCACGAATGAAGAGGGGGCCGGGTGGCCCCCTCGGGAAAGTAACTGTCGCGATCGCGGGATCGCGGGCCGGGCGCCGATCAGTGGCTCGGCGTCTTGACCGGGTCCGGGGGACGCGGCGGCAGCGAGCGGGGCTCGCGCTCGATGGCGGCCAGGATCTCAGCCACGGCGCGCTCGAGCTGCGGGTCGCGGCCCGCGATCACTGAGGCCGGGTCGTTCTCGACCTCGATGTCGGGGTCGACGCCGTGGCCCTCGATGATGTAGTTGCCGTCGCGGTCGTTGGTCGCGTTGGTCGGCACGAACACCTCGCCACCGTCGACCAGTGGGCTGTTGCCGCCGCCAACCACCCCGCCCCACGTGCGCTTGCCGATCAGGGGACCGAGCCCGGCGACGCGGAAGTAGTGCGGGAAGATGTCGCCGTCCGAGGCCGAGGTCTCGTTGATCAGGCAGGCCAGGTGGCCGTCGAAGACGGTGGCCGGGTAGGTCGTCGGCAGCTCGGTGGTGCGGCCGAAGCGCGTGCCGAGGACCTTGTTGTCGAGCCGCTCGAGGATCCACTGCGAGACGTTGCCGCCGCCGTTGCCGCGGGCGTCGACCACCAGGCCCTCCTTGCGGAGCTGCGGGTAGTACCATTTGATGAACTCGGCGATGCCCTCCGCGCCCATGTCCGGGATGTGCAGGTAGCCGACCCGGCCGCCGGTCATCGCGGTCACCCGTTCGAGGTTGCCGAGCACCCAGTCGAGGTAGTGCAGCGACTGCTCGCTCGCCAGCGGCTGGTAGCGCACCTCGCGCGCGCCCTCGCGGGTCGGCTTCGAGCTGACGGTCAGGGTCACCGGGTCGGTCTTGTACTGCAGCAGCCGGTACGGGTTGTCTCTGCCTTCGAGCTCGACGCCGTCGATCGCCAGCACGTAGTCGCCGACTTTGACGTCGACGCCGACCTCGGTCAGCGGCGAGCGGTAGCGCGGCTCCTCGTTCTGCCCGCGGTAGATCGATGCGATCCGGTAGCGCCCGGCCTCGGGGTCGAGCTCGAAGCGCGCTCCGGGCAGCCCGACCGGGGCCCGGTCCGGGATCTGGAAATCGCCGCCCGAGATGTAGGTGTGGCCGGAGTTGAGCTCGGACACCATCTCGGTGAGCACGTAGTTGAGGTCGGAGCGGTGGGCGACGTCGGGCAGCAGGGCCCGGTAGCGGTCGCCGATCGCCTTCCAGTCGTAGCCGTGCATGTTGGGGACGTAGAAGAAGTCGCGGAACCGGCGCCAGGTCTCGTCGAAGATCTCGGCCCACTCCTCGGACGGGACGAGATCCATCTCGAGGCCAGCGGTCGTCACCGCCTTGGCCTCGCCGCCGTCCTTCTTGACCTCGAGGAGCTGGTACTTCTCGCCCTGCTGCACCAGCACCTTCGTGCCGTCGGCCGACACCGCCCAGCCGTCGAGGCCGGCCTTGACGAGGTCGGAGGCCTCGCGCTTCTCGAGCGAGTACATCCGCAGCCGGTGGGTGTCGTCGTTGGGCCGGCCGTAGAAGTTGGGCCCGGAGCTCGAGAACAGCAGGTGGCCCTCGACCGCGACCAACCCGTTGTAGTTGTCGGCCTCGACCGGGATTCTGACCACCCGGCCGGCGAGCCCCTCGAAGTCGATGACCACCGGCTTCTTGGCCGCCTTGACCGTGACCTCTTCACCTTCCTTGCCCTTCTTCTTCGCGTCCTCGCCGTCCTTCTTCTCCTCCTTGCCCTCTTTCTCGTCCCCGTCGTCCTTCGCGAGCTTGACCTCGTCGCTCTCGGGCGGCAGCAGCGGCTTGACGTCCTTGCGCAGCGCCAGCCCGAAGATGCCCCCGCGCCGGTCGCCGGCATAGTTCCACTCGAGGTCCGAGATCATCGGGGCGTAGCTCCGGTTGGAGAGGTAGAAGAGGTAGCTGCCGTCCGGGCTCCACGCCGGCGTAGTCGCGTCGAAGTACTCGGAGGTGATGGTGCGCAGCGTGCCGTCGGCGACGCTCCAGATGTGGAGCTGCGAGACCTGCGCCGGATTGCCCATGCTGAAGGCGAGGTGGCCGCCGTCCGGCGACCACGCGTAGTCGAAGATAGCGCCCCAGATGTGGTCCGCGATCTGGACGTCGCGTCCGTCGGCCACGGTCGCCACAAAGAGCTTGCCGTCCTTGTCCGAGAACGCGATCCGGGCACTGTCGGGCGACCACACGGGCCCTGACAGGCGGGCCGCATGGCCGCTGGTGAGCCGCTTGGCTGGCGCTGTGCCGGCCTGATCCACCAGCCAGATCTCGTCCTCGCCCCCGGCGTCGGAGATGAAGGCGATCGTGGCTCCGTCCGGCGACCACACGGCAGACCGGTCGTGGGCGCCGGAGCTGTGGGTCAGGTTGCGGGTGGGGCCCTTGGCGATCGGCGCCGAGAACACCTCGCCGCGCGCCACGAACACCGCTCGCTCGCCGTGGGGCGCGACGTCGAAGTCCTCGATCTTGTCCGCGACGTTCACATGGCGCGGCCGCTTCCAGAGCCCGTCGTCCGGGACCGTCACGACGATCGCCTGGTCCGAGCGACCCTTCACGTCAAAGATGTGAAGCTGGCCGCCGAGTTCGTAGACGATCCGGCTGACGTTGTCGGTGCTCGGCCAGCGTACGTCGACGCCGTCATAGTGCGTGAGCTGCTCGACCGCGCCGGTCGCCGGGTCGGCGGCGTACAGGTTCAGGTAGTCGTCGCGGTCGGAGGCGAAGTAGATGGTGTTGCCGATCCACATCGGGTCGCGCTCGGTGCGCACGCTGTGCGCGATCCCCTTCACCTGGCTCGAGGCGAGGTCGAAGATGTAGAGATCCTGGGCCCAGCCGCCCTGATACCGCTTCCAGTGACGGAAGTCCCGGAACAGCGGCGAGTACACGACCCGGCCGCCGTCCGGCGAGAAGTCGCCGGCGCCCGAGCTCGGCATCGGCAGCGGCTCCGGCAGGCCCCCCGTGCGCGCGACCGTGTAGAGCCGGGTGTCGGTCCCCCCGCCGGCATCGCGCAGCGACCGGAACAGCACCTTCTCCCCGTCGCGGGTCCAGCCGTAGACCTGGTTGTCGTAGCCCCAGCGGGGCGGCAGCGGGCCTTCGGCCGGGTACCAGGTCAGCCGCGTCGGCTCGCCGCCGGCGGCCGGCACGACGTAGACCTGCTCGTCGCCGTCGTACTGGCCGGTGAACGCGATCCAGCGGCCGTCCGGCGAAAAGCGGGGGAACAGCTCCTGGCCCGGGTGGGCGGTCAGCCGGCGCGCCGTCCCGCCGGCAGCCGGGGCGAGCCAAAGGTCGCCGCCGTGGCAGAACACGACCTGGTCCTGCCAGATGTCCGGGAAGCGCAGCAACCTCGTTCCCTCCTCGCCCGCCCACGCGGACGCGCCAGTCATCGCACAGCACAGGACAACGCTCAGGACACTCGATCTCATGTCATTCCTCCGGGAGATGCTCGACGGTCGGCGGCAGGGATCTCCGGGCGCGCCCGCCGATCGCGACCGGTGCCCTTTGGCTCGCGCGGTTCGGCCGGAGATCTCACGGTCTCGCAGTATAGGTCGGCCGCGATGGAACTGTTGCGCTGCGCCAGATTCTCAATTTCTGGCTCGCGAGAGATCAGAATGAAAAGGGGGCCGTGTGGCCCCCTCCGGAATCACGTTGTTTCGTTTGTCAGGTTACCGGTGCCAGCGCAGGAAGACGCCGAAGCGGTTGGCTGTGAAGTTGGCGAGCTGCAGGACGTCCTCGGTGTACTTGTTGTACTCCCACTCGAGGGCGGCGCCGACAGCCTTCGTGAAGTCGATGCCGAAGCGGGCGAAGTTGCGCGTCAGGTCGAACCCGAACGAGCCGGTGTTCTCGAAGTCGGAGTAGCCGAGGTCAATGTCGAAGGGTTCGAACTGCCAGCGGAAGCCGGCCTCCATCAGCTGTCCGTTCTCGTGGTGCTCGGAGGTCGCGATGCTGAAGTCCTGCGGCACCCGGATCGGGACCGAGGTGTCGGTGTCGTAGTCGTCGTAGGCGACCCGCAGGGTCATCGTCTCCACGGGGGTGAGCTCGAGGTCGAACGCCACGTGGTCGGTGTCGGCGTCGTAGCCAACGCCCAGGTCGCCGTTGCTCGAGGAGATCCGCTCACCGGTGGCGAGCAGCCGCAGCCACTTGGTGAAGGCCCAGTCGAGGCGGCCGCGCATCCGCGTCCGCTCCTCGAAATCGGTGCGCACCACGATGTCGTCGGCGCTCTCGCTGACGAGGTCGACGGACACCCGAGCCCCTCCGATCAGGATCGCGGCCCCGGCGCCGTACACGTCGACGTCGCGGTTGAACTCGCCCTGCTGGCCGCTCGGGATCACGATCTCGGCGACGTCCTCCGAAAGGTCGAGGTCGCTCGAGCGCATCGCCCCCTCGAGCCAGAAGATGAACGGCCCGATGCCGCGCAGGTTGAGGCGCGCGCTGGCGACCTCGTCCTCGCGTTCGTAGCCGTTGTGGGTCTCGACGAGCTGGCTGATGTCCTGCGGGTCGGCGCCACTGAAGTTGAGGGTGTCGAGGTAGAGGCTCGAGATCAGTGCCCAGCCCTCGAGCTCGCGATCACGGGCCTCGTAGCCGAGGTCGAGCCGGACCTCCGGCGAGAGGTCGAACTCGAGCCGGGCCTCGCCACGCCATGACGGGCTCTCGGTGCGGCTGGAGATCGACTGGTCGAGGCCGGAGAAGAAGCGGCCGAGCCGGAACGAGACCAGGCTTCCGGACAGCAGCTCGGAGGCGCCGGTCTCGCCGTCGTAGTCGGCTCGCACGTACGACGCGGTGAGCCGGATCGCTTCGCTGAACCGGCCGCGCACGGTCGCGGTGGTCACCGGTGTTTCGGCCTCGGTATGGACCGAGCGCGTCAGGTCGTCGAGGGAGACGTCGGTGCCGAGCACGGTCTCGAGGTTGTTGCCCGCCCCTGCGCCCGGAGCGATCTCGAGGTCGTCCCTGCCGTCGAAGGTGCGCCAGCCCTGGAGCAGCGTGCCCGACCAGCGGCTGGTGGCGAAGAAGATGCCGCCGTAGATCTCCTGCTCGTTCTCTCTCAGTTCGGAGTCGAGCCGGAACTCGTCCTGGCCGACGAAGTAGGTGGTCTGGCGGGGGCCTTTGATCTGGTTCCAGCGGTAGCCGACGACCGGGGTCACCACGCTGTCCGGGTAGAGCTGGAACTCGGCTTCGAGCACATGGCGATCGCGATCCCAGACGTGCTGGCCGGGGGTGACGCCCTCATCGAGCAGCGGGTTCGCGAACGCCGGCAGTGCGCTGAAGTTGACGTACTGGCTGTAGGAGAGGCGGAAGCGGTACTCCCTGCCCCTGCCCATGAACAGCCGGAACGATCCGTCCGGGTTGCCGCCGAAGCCGGCGGCGTCGATGCGGATGTTGTCGGCGATCGATGTTCCTGAGGTCGGGTCCACGAAGTTGAGGGAGAACCCGCGCAGGACCAGGCCGGTCTCCTGGTCGATCTGGGTCCGGTACATGTCCTCGTTGCCCGTGACGCTGACCCACTGGTAGCCGGCCTCGAGATCGATCGAGGTCGACTGGGCCTCAGCGAAGGGGCTGACGAGCACGGCCAGCGCGAGCGCGACAGCAGCGAGCGAGACGCGGCGTGTGTTCATCTGCCACCTCCTACTTCAGCAGCTGCGGCGACAGGTTCGAGCCATGAATCGCCACGTGGCAGGTCGTGCAGTTGCGGTAGCGCGGGCTGTACAGGTCGTGGAAGGACGGCGGCTGCGAGCCGAGGGTGCCGCCTTCGATCGGGCTGTGGCACTCCAGGCAGAGCTGGTAGACCTGGGATCGGATCAGCGCGTTCGGGTTGGACGAGCCGTGCGGCTGGTGGCACTTCATGCAGTCGCCGACGACGTTCGAAACGTGCGGGAACACGAACGGCCCCCGCTTTTCGGCGTGGCACGACACGCAGGGCCCCTCGCCCGAGCGGTCGACCTTGAGGCTGTCGATTCCGGCGCCGGCGTGCGGGTTGTGGCAGCTGGCGCAGTCGAGGCCCGCGATCTCCATCTCGTGCCCGAACGGCCGGCGGAACGAGTTGGCGGCCGCCGGGTGGCAGGTCGCACACAGCTCGGCCGTCGGCTTGGCCAGCATCTTCTCCTGCAGGCCGAGCGTGCTGCCGTGGATGGAGTGGCAGTCGACGCAGGAGACCGCAGTGTCGCTGTGGACCGACCGCACCGAGAACATGGTGCGGATGGCCTTGTGGCACTGCAGGCAGAGCTGCTCGGCGTCCACGCCCTTGGGCACCGCGATCAGCGAGACGTCACCGCCCTCTTCCATGTGGCGGTAGCCGTCGGTGTGGCAGGTGACGCAGCTCGGGCCGCCGCGCGCGGCGACGGCGTGGATCGTGGTCTTGAACGCAGCCACGACCTCTTCATGACAGGCGGCGCAGTCCTCGCTCGCATCGGCGCTGTCCTGGGCGATGGCGGCGACGGCCGGCAGGCACAGCGGCAGCAGCGCGACGATGGCGAGTGTGCGGATCAGGTGTCTCATGGCGATCCTACCTTTCGCGAGGCGCCGCGGCCCTGGATGGGGCCGCGGGTCCTCCATCGTCGCTAGCGAGCGTGAACCCTGTCCACCGAGAACTCGCGGTCGGCGCCGTGGCAAGCCGCGCAGGCCTCGCCGAACGGCGCGGTGTTGACGTAGGCGTGGGCCGCGGCGTCCACCGAGCTGTGGCAGGAGAGGCAGGCGGCCGCGGCCGGCTGCATCGGGGTGTACCAGTCGCGCGCAGTGGGCGTCGCGAGCGTGCCCTCGGGCAGCGGCACGTTGTAGGTTCCCTCGGCGTGGCAGCCCTCGCAGTTGCGGCGGTCGCCCGGGTACCCGACGTCGCTGTAGTCCTCGCCGTTGAAGGTGTAGCCGTTGACCAGCTCGGCACCGGTGTGAATCCGGTGGATCATCCACTTCATGTGCCCGGACTCGGCCGGATCGCCCGGCTCGCGCGCCTCCTCGTCGGTGAGCGTCGGGTTGTGGCAGATCAGGCACTCCTGCACGTTGAGGCGCCGCCCGCCGTGGAAGGCGAGCACGTCGTGGCAGCGGTTGCAGCTGTCGGTCATGACCACCTCGCGGCGCTCGACCGGCTCGGAGTCGGTGACCGCCACGTAGACGATCGGGTTGAACGCCGCCTCACTGACCTCGCGGCCCTCGGAGGTGCCGTCGTCGATGATGAGCTCGCGCGAGGCCTCGCCGGCGATCGCCCAAGTGCCGGTCGCATCCTCCGGGATGGGCTCGGCGAAGGTGTGGATGAGGTTGTCACCGCTCACCGTCGTCCCCTCGAGGGCGTCCTCGCGGAAGTCGACGGTGTAGTCGGTGGTCGAACCGCCGGCGATGAAGCGCAGCCGCGCGAGGGTCGTGTAGTCGACCAGCGAGCCGTCACCGTTCGTCAACCGGAAGGTGACGGTCGGGAAGCCACCGGGCTCGGCGCCCGTGACCTCGAGGATCTCCATGTTGAGGCCGGCGAGCTGGGCCGACTTGGTCTCGATGGTGTGGGCGCCCATCACCGAGGCGTCGAACTCCCGGGTCCCCTGCGGCTGGTGGCAGACGCCGCAGAGCGAGTCGTCGGCTGCCGGCCCGCCGGGGTGGTTCTCGCCCGTCACCCAGTCGATGTCGTCGTGGCAGGCGGCGCACGCGGCACGCCCCGGCTCGCTGTACCAGACATCGCCGTGGCTCGCCTCAGCCGGGTGGCAGCTGGTGCAGTTGCGGACGTCCATCGGGTAGACGATGTCGGAGTAGTCGTTCACCGACTGGCGGTTGCCGATGATGATGTAGGGGGTCCCGGCCTGCACGCTCGGCAGGTTGGCGCCCATGTGGATCTTGTGGATCATCACCTTCATGTCGACCGTGTTGCCGGTGTCTGGGTCCATCGTCTGCGGCTGGTGGCACAGCACGCAGCCCTTGACCGCCCGACGCGGGCCGCCGTGCAGGGCGAGCGGGTCGTGGCAGGTGTTGCAGGTCTCGGTCTGCAGGGAGCCCCAGGTTTCGGTGACCTGGCCGCCGTCCGGGAGGAAGTCGTAGGTCGGGTCCGAGAAGTACTCCTTGCCGACCATCTCGATGGTGTTGCGCCGGCTGTACACGTACAGGGTGTGGGTCTTCGAGCCGTCGAAGCCGTCGGGCAGCGCCGTGCCGAAGGTGTAGCGGGCGCGGCCGATCTCGAGATCCTCCCAGCTTCCCCCGGTGTCGGCAGCGGCCTGCACGGCCGACACGCCGGTGATCGGGCTGGTCTGGGTCCGCGTCGTGTACGAGGTGTACTGGCGCAGCTCGTTGTTCCACCAGGCGAGGACGAAGCTCGCGGTGATGGGTCCGGGCGTCAGGGCGCCAGCGCGGTCGAGCGGCAGGCCCATGTCGTCGATGAAGGTGAGCTCGACGACCGGCTTGCGATCGGCCGGGATCTCGATCGAGACGATCTCGGTCGTCAAGCCGGGCCGGATGTACTCCTTTTGCTCGTCGGTCATGTAGTACTCGACGTCGCCGGCCACGTAGGTGTGCGAGGCCACGGCCTCGCCGTCGGTCACCAGCGGGTCGATCGCCTGCTGGCCGTGGTTGACCGGCATGCCGCCGGCTGCGGCGAGCAGAATCAGGACAAGAGAAGTTGACAACATCGTGATTCCTCCCTGTCTCTCCCGATCGTAGGGGTCGGCCCAGCGCCAGCTGGGACCGGGTCCGGATGACAACACCACACGGAGCCGTTGCCCGACGGCGGCGCGCAGGCGACCGCCTGCGGCTCGATCGCCGGAGAGCGCCGATCGGCGCCGCGACAGGCCGGGCCGTGTGACATAACGGTTACAAATATGCGGAGGACGGTCAGTGAAGTCAAGCGCAGCCGCGCCGGCGTAAGTACTTGAGATTCCAACTCATCAATGCGACGACACCCGTCCGCCTGCGCCCGGTCGGTTTGCTTGCCAGCCGGGGCCGGCTCGGCGACACTGCGGGCGATGGCTCGCCGGTCGAAGCTGGCCGCGGTGGCGGTGGCGGTGACGGTGGTGGCGATCGCCGCCAGCGCCGTGGTCCTGCGGCAGGGCCTGCGCTGCGCCGGCTTCGCCGGTCCGGGCGTCACCCCCGGCGAGCTGCCGCCGCCGGTCCCCGCGGGCCATCTCCGCCTCGCCACCTGGAACCTGCGCAACTTCCCGCTCGACGAGCGAGCGGAGGACCCCGAGCTCGGCTTCGTGCGGCAGACCAACATCTGCGATCTCTCCGACGCGCTGGCCGGGCTCGACGCCGACGTGCTCGGTTTCGCGGAGATCCGCGACGCGCGCCGCTTCCCCCCGGTCCTGCGCCGCGCCGCTGGCGAGCGGAGCTACCAGGTCGTGCTGTCGCGGCACGGTGGCCGCTGGGGCCAGCGGCTCGCGATCGCGTGGGATGGGCGGGTGTTGGAAGCGGTCGGACAGCCGGTCGAGGTCCGTGAGATCGCGGTCGAGGAGGAGGAGCGGCCGGGCCTGGCGCTCCGGCTGCGCAGCCGTAGCGATCAGGAGCTCGAGCTCACAGTGCTGCAGGTCCACCTGAAGGCGAGCCCGAAAGGGTACGCGGTCCGGATGGAGCAGCACCGCGCCATCGTCGACTGGGTGCGTCGGTGGGGGGACGACGCCGGCGGCGGGAGCCTGGTGGTGATGGGCGACTTCAACACCACCGGCAGCGAGCGCGGATCGGTGCAGGAGGAGCTGGAGACGCTCGACCGGCTCTACCAGCACGTCGGCCTGCGCCGGCTCGGCAACGCCACCGGCTGCACCGAGTACTGGGAGGGCGGCGGCGAGCCGGACGGCATCCAGCAGCCGTCGCAGCTCGACCACGTCTGGGTGCGGGGGCTCGGCGGGGAGCTGCCGGCGGCCCGATCCTGGCTGCACTGTGCGCGGGCAGCCTGCGAGGCTCTGGTGTCGCGCCCCGGCGAGGAGGACGGGACCTTCTGGGACGTCTCCGACCACTGCCCGTTGACCGTCGATCTGCCATGGCCCGCACGATGAAGAGCCTGCGCCGGCGGACGTCTGATCATCACCGCTACCGCTTCCGCGCCCGCTTCCGCATCCGGATGCTGGCGCGAGGCGCTTGCGACGATTTACTGTTGAAGCGACGACATCCCGTCTATCATCGTGCGTGGGGGCTGGGATTGCTGGTGAACGTTCGGGCGGAGCGCGAGTTCCACGTCTCGCGCCAGGCGAGGGAGCGCTACGGCCTCGACGAGGCTCTGTTCTCCCTCACTGGCAACGTCGTTTTCGCCGACTTCCGCGCGGCCCGCGAGCTCGCGCACCGCATGAACCAGCGCCGCGACGCTGCGCGCTTCCCGGAGCGGGCGGTGAGCGCCGGCCACCTCAACGCGATGGGCCTGATCGACGAGTTCGCCCACCTGCTGGTCGCGCGCTACCGCCGGCACAGCAACCCCCGGTTGCTCGCTGACGCGCTGGCGGACCTCGAGGCCTCGATTGGGCGCGCCCCTGTCGACGAGCTGCTGCTCGCCTTCGTCGCCGACTTTCCGCCGCTCGCCGTCCACCGCGGCGAGCAGACGGCGCCCGAGTGGCTGGCCGGGTCGACCGGCGAGGACCGCAACCGCGAGCTCGCCCTCGAGGAGCTGCTGCTGCTCTGGCTGGCCAACCGCAATCCCGCCTTCGCGCCGTTCCGCGAGCTCTTCGACGACTCCGGTCTGCGGCTCGCCACCGCCTACCTGAAGGTGATGGACCGGCTCCGTGTCTTCCTCGCCGGCCAGCCGCGGATCGAGGGCACTCCCGGCGGGCTGCTCGAGCTGCTCGAGGCGCCGATGCGGGCGGCCCCCGACTCCCTGGAGGGACAGCTCGCCTACCTCCGCACGGCGTGGTCGGTGCTGCTCGGGGAGGAGCTCGCCCGGGTGCTCTCGAGCCTCGACCTGTTCGCCGAGGAGCGGCGCGTCTTCTTCGGGTTCGGCCCCGGCCCGGTCCCGGTCCCGGAGCTGCGCATCCTGGAGGACGACCGCGAGGCCTACTCCGAGGATCGCGACTGGATGCCGCGGCTGGTGCTGATGGCCAAGAACGTCCACGTCTGGCTGGGTCAGCTCTCCGAGCGACACCAGCGGCCGATCGCGACCCTCGATGCGATCCCCGACGTGGAGCTCGACCGCCTCGCGAGCTGGGGCGTCACCGGCCTCTGGCTGATCGGCCTCTGGGAGCGCAGCCGCGCCTCGGCCCGGATCAAGCGGATGATGGGCGACGCGGAGGCGGTGGCCTCGGCTTACTCGCTGGAGGACTACCGGGTCGCGGCCGACCTCGGCGGCGGCGACTCCTTCGCCGAGCTCAAGGCGCGGGCCTGGCGGCGCGGCATCCGGATGGCCACCGACATGGTGCCCAACCACGTCGGCATCGACTCGCGGTGGGTGATCGAGCACCCGGACTGGTTCATCAGCCTCGACCGGCCGCCCTTCCCGAGCTACGCCTTCGGCGGTCCCGACCTCTGCGACGACGGCCGGGTCGGCATCTTCATCGAGGATCACTACTGGGACCGCAGCGACGCGGCGGTGGTGTTCCGGCGGCGCGACCACTGGACCGGCGACGAGCGCTTCATCTATCACGGCAACGACGGCACCGGCATGCCGTGGAACGACACCGCCCAGCTCGACTACCGCAAGCCCGAGGTCCGCGAAGCGGTCATCCAGACCATCCTGCACGTGGCGAGGCAGTCGCCGGTGATCCGCTTCGACGCCGCCATGACGCTCACCAAGCGGCACTTCCACCGGCTCTGGTTCCCGGAGCCGGGGTCGGGCGGCGACATTCCGTCGCGGGCCGGGCACGGCATGACCCGCGCCGAGTTCGACGCCGCGATGCCCGAGGAATTCTGGCGGGAGGTGGTCGACCGGGTGGCGGCCGAGGCCCCGGACACTCTGCTGCTGGCCGAGGCCTTCTGGCTGCTCGAGGGCTACTTCGTGCGCACCTTGGGCATGCACCGGGTCTACAACTCGGCCTTCATGAACATGCTGCGCGACGAGCGCAACGCCGACTACCGCCACCTGATCCGCAGCACCCTCGAGTTCGACCCGCGGATCCTGAAGCGGTACGTCAACTTCATGTCCAACCCCGACGAGCGCACCGCCCTCGACCAGTTCGGGAAGGACGGCAAGTACTTCGGGGTGGCGACCCTGATGGCGACCCTGCCCGGGCTGCCGATGTTCGGCCATGGCCAGGTCGAAGGCCTGGCCGAGAAGTACGGCATGGAGTTCTACCGCGCCCGCTGGTCCGAGCAGGCGGACGAGGACCTGGTCCGCCGCCACGAGCGCCAGCTGTTCCCGCTGCTCCGCCGCCGGCGCGCCTTCGCCGAGGTCGAGCGCTTCCAGCTCTACGACCTGCACTGCGCCGACGGCAGCGTCGACGAGAACGTCTTCGCCTACTCGAACGGCAGCGGCAGCGAGCGGTCGCTGGTGCTGTTCCACAACCGTTTCGCCGAGACATCGGGCTGGATCCGGCGCTCGTGCGCCGTCCAGACCGCGCCCGGCGGCGGCGCGGACACCCTGCGCCACACCACACTCGCGGAGGCGCTCGAGCTGCCCGCCGGCGACGAGTGGTACGTCGTGCTCGCCGACACGGCGAGCGGCCTCGAGTACCTGCGCTCCTGCCGGTCCCTCCACGAGCAGGGCCTGTTCGTCGAGCTCGCCGCGTACGACCTGCACGTCTTCGCGGAGATCCGGCCGGTGGCGGATTCGCCCGACCGCCGGTACGCCCTTCTCGCCGGCCGGCTCGGCGGGCGCGGCGTGCCGAGCGTCGACGAGGCGCTGGCCGAGCTCGAGCTCGAGCCGGTCCTCGAGCCGTACCGGCGGCTGATGGCTCCCGACGTCCTGCGGGAGCTCGTCGAGGCGCAGGCGGCCGGCGTCGAGGCCTCGCCGGAGGTCGCGGTGCTCGACCGAGTCGAGGCGTCGCTCGAGGAGGTGCTGGCGGCCATCCACGCTCGGATCGGGGGCGTGGCCGTGCCGGAGCTGGCGCACGACATCCGGCGCGATCTCGAGGCGCTGCTGACCGGCGATCGCGCGGCCGCGCTCCGGGAGCTGTGGCCGCCGCCCGCGGGCGGCTCACCGCTGCTGCCGGCGGCGGTGGTGTGGGTGCTGCTGCGGCGCCTGGCGGATGGGGCGCCACAAGCTCTCGAGGAGGGCGACGTCGCTCGCTGGCTCGACGACTGGTTCCTGCTGTCCAACCTGCGCCGCAGCCTGCTCGCGATCGGCCTCGGGCCGGAGCCGTCCGAGCGCGCGGTCGCCGCCGTGCGAACGCTCGAGGCGTGCCGGCAGTGGTGGCAGTCGGAGCCCACGGAGCCTCCGGACCTCGCGGCCACGATGAGCGATCTGCTCGCCGAGCCGGCGGTTGCTTCCTTCCTGGGCGTCAATCGCTACCAGGACGTGGACTGGTTCGTCAGCGAGTGCTGGAACGACCTCCAGTTCTGTCTCGCCGTGGTCGCCGCCGTCGAGGTCGACGACCCGGACACGCTCGCGGAGGTCGGGCGCCGGCTCGGCCTGCTGGCGTCGGCCAAGCAGGCGTCCGGCTACCGGGTCGACGAGCTGCTCGCGGCCTTGGCCGCCGGTGCCGAGTAGAGCATGGGCGAGGTTCGTCGCGGGCGCGTGCCGCGCTGGGTGCTCCCTGCCCTGATCGCACTGCCCTTCGTTGCGGCGGTGGGGATCGACGTCGTGCGGGTGCTGACCGCCGAGCCGGCGCGCGACCGCGACCTGCTTGAGGTCAGCGCGCTCCGGTTCGACCCGGCCGACCCGATTTTCGATCTCCGCCGCGATCCGCCGGGGGGCGACGAGCCGGGGTCCGGTCCGGGGTTCACCCTCGAGTCGGGGTGGGGGCAGGCCGCGGATGAGGGGCATTGGACCGCCGCGGCCGCGGCGGTGGTCCGGCTCGAGGCGGGCCGCGGGGGCCAGCGGGTGCTGCTCGTCGACGGTCGCGCCGACCGCGGGGAGCGGGTTCCACTCCTGCTCGCGGCCGCGGTGAACGGCGTCGACTGCGGGCGCGCGCGGCTCGAGCGGCAGCTGGCAGAGTGCCGGTTCGAGCTGGCCGAGGGCGCCGTCCGCTCCGGTTCCAACCGGGTCGAGCTCGAGGTGGTCGATCCGCGCAGCGGCCGGGAGGCGCGGGGCCGCACCGCACTCATCCGGCGCCTCGCCCTCGCCGGCGCGGGGACGGCGTCCTTCGACGACCTCATGACGCAGCCGCCGCTGGTGGTCGATCGCGAGCGGGGGAGCATCCTGGTCCGGCGCGCCGGACGCGTCACCGCGCCCTTCTCGACGCTGGTGAGCGGCAGCGTGCTGTCGGGCCGCGTCACCTTCCGCGCTCCGGCCGGTGACGCGTCGTGTCGAGTCACGGTGGCCCGGCGCTACTCCGGGCCGGGTCGCTACGACGTGGTGAGCGAGCGGACGCTGCGCGCCGAGAGGTCGCCGACCGCCCGGATCCGCCAGGAGCTGCGCGACCGCCAGGAGCCGATCGCCCTGATCGTCGACGTCAACCCGGCGGCCGCAGCGGGCGGGGTCGTGCTCGATCAGCTGCGCGTCGAGGTGGATTCCAGGCGATGACTTCGCTTTCCAGAAGCTGCGATCGGGCACGGGGACGGGAACGGGCGGGTGGGCCCTGACCCCTAGGAGCCTGTAGGGCATAGGCCCCTGAGCGCGTTCCTGGCGTGG
>PQAJ01000115.1 GCA_003105185.1 Holophagae bacterium | reverse complement strand
TGCGCTACAACATTGGTCCTCGGTTACTCCGCGGGGCAGTCGAGCGGGCCCAGGTCGACGCCGCGGCTGCGCGCATCCCGGCACGCCGCGGTCCAATCACCCGGCTTCCCGGCGAGGTGGGAGGCGACCGCGAGCAGCGCAGCGACCTCGGTCGATGCCACCTCGGGCTCGCGCTCGACGGCCTGCCGCAGCTCGCGCAGCGCTTGCTCGGGCCGGCCGCTGCGGATCGCGAGCCGGGCTTCGAGGGCCAGGACCTCGTGCTCGAACAGCCAGCGGTCGTCGCGCTGCATCCGCTCGCGCGCCAGGCCGATCCGCTCGGCGGCCTCGCCGAGACGGCCCTGGTCAAGGTAGAGCCGGGCCAACGCCGTGTGCAGCGAGATGTCGAGGACGCGCCCGCTCGCCTCGACGTCGAACTCGGCTCCCAGCCACTGCTCGTCGGCCGTCACCACCGGCTCGTCAAAGGCGGTGAGCCACACCGCCTCGGCCTCGGCGAGGGCGCCCGAGCGCGCCAGCTCGAGGCCCCGCGCGATGGCCGCCCGGCGGGGCCAGCGCGCGGCGGCAAAGAACCGACCGAAGACCTCGCCGCCGCGGTCGAGCCACAGGATCAGCGGCCGCTGCTCGACCTCGAGTCGAAACGGGCTGAGCTCGCCGCGCAGCAGCAGGCGCCCGGTGAGGAGGCTGCGGATCGGTCCGCCGCCCGCAGCAGCGTCTCCGTCTGCGGCAGCGTCCGCGATCCCGATCTGGACCGGGACGACCAGCACGGAGTCCGCGACGTCGAGCCGCGGCTCGGACCGCCGGCTGACATCGAGGGCCCCGTCGGCCAGCCGCTCAACCCGGTAGCGGTCGACGTAGGTGCTCTGCTGCCGGGCCTCACCGTCGACCGCCCAGCCCTCGCCGACCCCCTCGATCCGGTAGTCGTAGACGATTTCCGGCAGCCCGGTGCCGAGCACGTACTGGCGCCGGAACCAGTCCAGCTCGACGCCGCCGAGGCGCTCGAGCAGGTTGAGGAAGTCATCGGTCGAGACGACGCGGCCGTCAGCGGTCCGCACCAGCTCCCGGAGGATTCCGAGGAAGGCGTCCTCGCCGTAGAGCCGCGCCAGCATGTCCAGCACCACCGCACCCTTCTTGTAGACGATGGCGTGATAGGCGTCGGACGCCAGCGACGAGTTGAGGCGCGGCCCCATGGTCACGGGTCCGAGCGACTCGACCGGCCGCCCGTCGCGGGTCAGCCGCGCGAGCTCCGCCTGCCACCCGGAGGTCGGGCCGAGGCCGACCCGGGGCTCGCCCTGGCCCACCAGCCGGTTGCGCTCGTAGAGCAGCGCCGCATAGTTGGCCATCGCCTCGCTGATCCACTGGTCGCGGTAGCTGCGCCAGCCGACCTGGTTGCCCCACCACTGGTGGGCGAGCTCGTGGGCGATCAGCAGCCGGCGGTCCTCGTAGCCGAGCAGGCTGGCCCACTTGTCCCAGTCGACGATGCCGGCGGTGCTCAAGGTGACGAAGCCGAGCAGGCCCTGCGAGAAGGCGCGCGGGGAGCTCACGACGACCAGCTCGCCGAGCGGGTAGGGCCCGAAGATCGTCTGGTAGTACGCGAGCGGGCCCTCCACCGAGCGCAGCACCTCGGCCGCCAGGCCGCGCGCAGCGCCCTGTCCGAGCCGGTCGATGCCCACCGTGACCTCAATGTCCCCGATCCGGCCGCTGGCGGTGTCGAAGTCGCCGACCTCGAAGCTGAATCCGAGGCTTCGCACCTCGAGTGTCCGCCGCTGCCAGCTCCGCTTCTCCTGGTCGACCCCCTCGGCCACAACGCGGCCGCTGCCGAGCAGCTGGAGCTTGCGCGGCCAGCGCAGGACGACCTCGTAGGTGGCGCGGTCGACCAGTCCGGCGTGCGGGTACCAGCCGAGCGGGTCGCGCTGCAGGTAGGCGCCGCTGGCAACGCGCTCGAACGGAGTGCCCCGGTACTCGACCTCGAGCGTGAGCGACGAGCCGCCGGCGGCCGGCTCGGCGAGCAGCACGGTCAGCTCGTCCACGGTGTGGGCGAAAACGAGCGGGCGGCCGCCACCGTCACGCACCGCCAACGGCACGAGCTCGGAGCCGACGTCAAAGGTGACAGCGCGCAGGCCGTCGACGAGCACGTCGAGCTCGACCCTGGCGACCGCCGCGAGCTCGAGCTGCTTGCCGTCGAGGGTGGCGTCGATGGCGTAGTGGCGCGGCTCGACGCCGGCGGTCCCCGGAGTCGGCGTCCCGTCGGTGCCGCGCAGGCTGGTCGAGACCCAGGTGTCCCAGACCCCGAGGTCGTCGACCACCAGGCCGATCAGCTTGCCGCGCCGCTGCTCGCTCTCGAGGTGACGCTCGGCGCGGCGCCGCTCTGGATCGGTCAGCTGTGCCGCCACGAACCGGCCGACGATGACCTGCTCCTCGGCCAGCGGGTCGACGACCCACAGGAAGCGGCCGAGCTTGTCGCCGTTGAAGTAGCCGCAGAAGAAACCGCGGCCGAGGGGGTCGCCGACCGCGTCGCGCAGCAGCCGGGCGTCCTCGTCGAGCAGCCGGCGCTCGGGGCTCGAACGCCACTGCTCGAGCAGCGCCGCCGCCCCCCCGACGCGCGGATCGTCGCCGGCGCGCGGCAGCCCCACCAGCGCGTCGGCGGCGGCGTCAAGCGCGATTGCGAACACCGCCCGGTCGAAGGGCTCGTCGAGCACCGGCGCGCCGGTGAAGAGCTCCATCTGGCCGCGCTCGACGTCGTCCGGCGGCTCCATGAACGCCCGGCCCTCGCCGACGAAGACCCACTCCACCGGCCGGCCAGCCACCGGCTCGGCCGGCACCAGCACGCCGTCGTCGAGGAAGACCGCGCCGAGGCCGGTGCCGAGCCGGAAGCCCTGCACCCGCACTGCGAGGTCTGGCCGTGCCCCACCGCTGCGGATCGCCGCCGCCAGCGACGCCGGCTCGCCCGGCTCGGCTGCCCAGCCCGCTGCCGCCCGCACCGCGAGCGCGGCGAGGCAGGCTCGCAGGGCGATGCGCGGGACGCTGCTTCGTGCGGTCACGCCGGCTCCATGGTATCGGAGCCTGGCGCGGTGCGAGCACACCTCCCTCGCAGTCTCAGGCTCCTGCCCACCGTGCTGCGCCTCGCCGCACGGGGCACGGAGCAGCATCGCTGGTGGTATGCTCCGAACACGCTATGCGCGACAACGTCGAGGAATCAACCCAATCAATGAGATCGGCCGGCGGCTGCACGAGCTGCCGCCCCGGGTCTCCCATCCCTGAGAGGGGGAGCACCATGTTGCAGTCCCGCGTCGTCCTTGGCATTGTCCTCGCAATCGCCAGCCTCGCCACCGCACCCTCCGCGTTCGCCGGCTTCTCCGGGACCGAGCTCTACCTGCCGGCGGTCGGCGCCGCGCCCGGCGTCCCCCCCGCGGTCTGGTACACCACGGTCTGGGTCCACAACCCGAATGCGACCCGCGCCGACGTCACCTTCTACCTGCTCGAGCGCCAGGCCAACCCCTCCCCGCGGACCGCCACCGACTCGATCCCTCCAGGCGACACCCGGCGCTACGACAACGCGGTGCAAACCCTGTTCGGCTTCGAGGGCTTCGGCGGCCTGCGCATCACCGCCAACGTCAAGGTGGTGGTCGCCTCCCGGATCTACTCGCAGCCGGGGTCCGCGATCGACGAGTCGACCGGCCAGTTCTTCGCCGGGATTCCGGCCTCGTTCTCGATCGGCGCCGGCGAGTCGACCGAGATCGTGGGCGGCTGGCAGACCCGGCCGCCGGCGGACTCGGACTTCCGCTTCAACTTCGGATTCATCGAGACCACCGGCACCGGGACCTGCCAGGTCGAGGTGGCGGCCAAGGACGAGATGGGCACGGTCCTGGGCACGAAGAGCTACCCGGTGCGGCAGTGGGAGCAGGTGCAGAAGGCCTTCGCCGACCAGTTCCCGCAGATCTCGGACGACAACATCCGGCTGACGGTGACGGTGACGTCGGGCAACGGCCGGGTGATCGCGTTCGGGTCGTCGGTGTCGAACGGGGCGCAGGACCCGTCGACGCTGGAGATGGCGTTCGCGGACGAACTCTTGGGGGGCGGCGGGCAGGGTGGGACGATCACCGGGGTGACGGCGGGCGCCGGGCTGACCGGGGGCGGCACGACCGGGACGGTCGTCCTTGACGTCGGCGCCGGCCAAGGAATCGACGTCGGCGCCAATGTGGTGTCGATCGCGGACCGCGGGGTCACGACGGAGAAGATCTCGACCGCCGGCGGCAGCAACGGCCAGGTGCTGACGGTGACGCCGTCGGGTGCGGCCTGGCAGGAGGTGTCGTCGAGCTCGGGCGGCGACATCACCGGGGTGACGGCGGGGGCCGGGCTTTCCGGGGGCGGCACCACCGGCGACGTGACGCTGGCGGTGGCCAACGGCGGGATCACCAACGGCATGCTGGCGCCCGATTCGGTCGGCACCGGGGAGATTGTCGACGGCAGCATCGGCAATGCGGAGCTCGCCGACTGGGCGGTCAGCCGGGCCAAGCTCTCGGCGACCGGCGGCAGCGACGGCCAGGTGCTCAAGCTCGCCGGCGGCGCCCTGACGTGGGCTCCGGACGACGCCGGTGGGCTCACTCTGCCGTGGTCGGGGCAAGGCGCGAGCACGTGGGCCGCCTTCCTGGTGACCAACACTGAGACCATCTATGGGCCGGTCGGCATCATCGGCCAGGCGGGGACCAACCCACCGACCTATGGTGTCGGTATGCCCGTGGGGGTACGCGGGGAAGGGGGCTCGGGCGGCACCGGCGTCGCCGGAATAGCGTCCGACAACATCGGTGTCCTCGGCCGCAACGAGCAGAGTCTGAATGGTGGCTACGTCGGCACACCAGAGGAAGGAGTCAAGGGTTTCGGCTATGCCGACGGTGATGGGGTGGTCGGCGAGACCGAATCCGGCGACGGCGTGCGCGGGTACAGCATGGTGGGCTATGGCGTGCACGGCGTGAGCATGTACGGTGATGGGCTCTTCGGCGAGACCAACGCCGACTACAAGTCCGGCGTCTACGCGGTCAACACCAACCCCCTGGGCTACGCCGGATACTTCAGTGGTAGGGTCGAGGTCAACGGCGACTTCCAGGTCTCCGGCGGCACCAAGAACTTCGTCATTGAACACCCGCTCGAGCCAGGGCGGGTGCTGGTGCACGCCGCGGTGGAGTCTTCCGAGGTGCTGAACGTCTACTCCGGCAACGTGGTGCTCGACCGGGCCGGCGCGGCCGAAGTGGAGCTCCCGGTCTGGTTCGAGGCGATCAACACCGACTTCCGCTACCAGCTGACCGCGGTCGGGGCCGCCGCCCCCGGGCTCCACGTCGCCGAGGAGGTCGCGGGCAACCGCTTCCGCATCGCCGGCGGGCCCCCGGGCTTGAAGGTCTCATGGGAGGTGACGGCGGTCCGCAACGACCGCTTCATGAGGGAGCACCCCTTCGAGGTCGAGCGGGACGCGCCGCAGGCGCCCGGCAGGTAGCTCGAGCCGGCGTTCCGGGACCGGGCCGAGGCGACGGGCCTCGAGTGGCAGACGGAGATGGGGATCTGAGGGGCCGCGCAACGCGGCGCGGCCGCGCGGGCCGAGGAGGAGCGGCTGGCTGAGCAGCGGCAGAAGCGTGCAGGGCACGGAGACATGAGGGCATCGCCCCTCTCCTTCGATACGCAACAGCCCTTGACAGCACGCGACGAGGCGGTCAGAGTTCGAGGATCAGCGATCCGCGGCGACCGCGGCGCGAACCGGAGGGGCCAATGCAGGACATCAACTTCGTGAAGCTCTCTCTGAAGGACGCGCTCGACCTCGCGATCCTGATCGAGGACGAGGCCGAGGAGCGCTACCGCGAGTTCGTCAAGCAGATGGAGGCCCACCGCACGCCCGGCGCGGCCCGCTTCTTCCGCTTCATGGCGGTGAACGAGGCCAACCACGGCAAGCAGCTCGCCAAGCGCCGCAGCGCCCTGTTCGGCGACGCGCCGCGCGAGGTCGACCGGTCGATGATCTTCGAGGTCGAGGCCCCGGACTACAACCGCACGCGCGCCTTCATGTCGATGCAGGATGCGCTCGACCTGGCGCTCGACGCCGAGACCAAGGCCTACGAGTACTTCAACCAGGCCCTGCCCGAGATCAAGAACGCGGAGGTCCGTGAGCTGTTCGCCGAGCTCCTCCAGGAGGAGATCGAGCACATGGACCTGGTCAAGAAGGTGATGGCGAAGGTCCCTCAGGGCCTCGACTTCGACCCCGCGGACTTCGTCGACGCACCGACCGGCGAGTGACGCCGGCGCGCGGGACCGTCTGACCTCGCGGCGGTTGCGCTTCGCCATCGTTCGCGCCAACAGCAGTGCTATCTCCGGGGCCTGCTCGTAGGGCAGCCGCGGATCGACGCGCGAAGCGTACGCCCGCCCCCCCGGTCGACCTCGCTGTTGCCCTGCATGGGATCGCAACACCACAGCACGGTCCGCCTGCTGGCGCGAGCCGGGGGGGTTGACAGAGCTTTATTTGTATGTTACAAATATCATCGATGAACACGACCGACGCGACCCGGCTGATGGCAGCGGTGCAGGCCCTGGTACGGCGCTTCTCCCTGGTCGAGCGCGCCGACATCGCCTGCTGCGGGATGACGGTCGCCCAGGCGGCGACCCTGGAGGCGCTGGCGGGAAGCGACGGGCTCCGGCTCGGCGTCCTCTGCCGCCGCTTGGGCATCACGGCCAGCACGCTGACCCGGAACCTGCGGCGCCTGCGCGACCGCGGCCTGGTCGCAGTGGAGGCCGACGCCGGCGATCGCCGGGCCTCGCGGGTCGCGCTCACCGAGTCCGGACGGCGCGCCGCGGCCGACCTCGACCGCCAGGAGGCGGGCTTCGCCGCGTCGATCGTCGACGCGCTCGGCAGCTCGGGAACGGCCGAGGTGCTCGCCGCCATGGAGCGACTGCTCGGCGCGATCCGCACCGCGAGCGAAGGCTGCTGTCCCGGCGCCTTCGACCACCTCATGAGCTCGTCCGAATGGACTGCAGGGAGAACGCACCATGAACCGTGACAAGACCACCGGCCAACCCAACCTCGGCGATGCCGAGCAGACCGTGCGCTGGGTCCGCGAGCGCTACGGCACGATCGCGCGGACCGGCTCCTCCTGCTGCCCGCCCCAGGCCGGCTGCTGTGGCGGCACCTCAGAGCAGGCGATCGCCCTCGGCATCGGCTACACGCCGTCCGACCTCAATCTGCTGCCCGACGGCGCCAACCTCGGCCTCGGCTGCGGCGCCCCGATCGCCCAGCTCGCGCTCGTACCCGGCGAGACCGTCCTCGACCTCGGCTCCGGCGCCGGCGTGGACGCGATCCTCGCCGCCCGGGCGGTCGGGCCGACTGGCCGCGTGCTCGGCGTCGACATGACCGCGGAGATGCTCGAGCGAGCCAGGGCCAACGCCACCGCAGCCGGGCTCGACAACGTCGAGTTCCGCGAAGGCCGCCTGGAGTCGCTGCCGGTCGCCGACGCCTCGGTCGACGCCGTCACCTCCAACTGCGTGGTCAACCTGGTGCCGGACAAGTCGGCGGTGTTCCGCGAGATCCACCGGGTGCTGCGCCCGGGCGGCCGGCTCGTGATCGCGGACATCCTGCTCGACGGCGAGCTGCCGGCCGCGATCGCGACCGACGTCTTCGCCTGGGTCGGCTGCGTCGCCGGCGCCATGGAGCGCACGCGCTACTTCGCCCTGCTCGAGGAGGCCGGGTTGCGCCAGGTCGAGGTGCTGCGCGACGTCGACTACCTGGCGGCGACCGGCGGCGACGATCCGGCCGAGCTGCGCGGCGTGATGGCCGCTGCCGGCATCACCACCGCCGACATCGCCGGCGTCGTCCACTCGGTGACCTTCCGCGCGGTCAAGCCGCTCGCCGCCGCCCGCGCATCGCGGTAGAGGATCCGCTACACTCGGCTGCGTGACGCTCGAGCTCGAGCTCGCCGTGCGCTTCCTGCGCCGCCGCGCCGGGGTGCTGCTCCRAGGCACCTCGCTCGCCGCCTTCGCCGGCGTCGCCCTGGCGACCGCCGCGCTGGTTATCACGCTGGCGCTGATGTCSGGCTACTCGTATGCGATCGCCGATGCGCTGCAGCGRGGCAACGCTCACATCGTGGGCTTCGCGGGCCGGCCGATGGACCGGGAGGCCGCGACCGAGCTCGCCACCCGGCTCGCCGCCGTCGACGGCGTCCGGCGCGCGACCCCGGTCAACTACCTCGCCGGGCTGATGGACGACCCGGCGCGGCCGACCAACCCGGTGCCGATCACGATCAAGGCGGTGGCCGATCCGCCGTCCTACGGTGGTCTCACCGCCTGGCCCGAGGGAGGCGTCGCGATCCCGGCCCTGCTCGGTGAGCGCCTGGCCGCGTCGTTGCGGCTGGCCGCTGGGGACCGGGTCGCCGTCCGGCTGCCGCCGGAGCCGGGCTCGTGGATCGTGCCGACCATCACCCTGGTCAACACCGGCACCTTCCGCCTCGCCTTCGCCGAGTTCGACTCGAGCTGGGTGGTCGTGCCGCTCGACGCGGCCACCGCGGCGCTGCCGGGTACGGGCGCTGCCGGCATCGAGATCGAGATCGCGGACCCGCTCGCCGTGGCGAAGATCCGCGCCGCGCTCGAGGAGGCCCACCCCGGGCTCCTCTACACCGACTGGCGCGAGATGAACCGGTCGCTGTTCGCGGTCCTGCGGTGGCAGACGCTGTCCCTGTTCGTTGTGCTCAGCCTGGTGGTGGCGGTCGCGTCCTTTCAGGTCGCCTCCGCGCTGGTGGTGCTCGCCATCGACAAGCGGCGCAGCGCGGGCATGCTGCAGGCCCTGGGGGCAACCCCGGCGGCCATCCGGCGAGTCCTGGTGCTCGCCGGCTTGCTGCTCGGCGGCAGCGCGGTCGTCGCCGGGGTCGTGGTGGGGTGCACCGCGAGCTGGCTGATGACCCTCCTGCGCGTGGTCCGCTTCCCGGAGGGGCTGGCCCGCGTCTACATGGTGGACTCGATCCCCTTCCGGACCGAGCCGCTCGACCTGCTCGCAGTCCTCGCGGTGTGCCTGGTGCTGGTCCTCTTGGCCTCGCTGGGCCCGGCCTGGCGGACCTCCCGGGAGGACCCCGTGGCATCCCTGCGCGCGGTGTAGCCGGGCATGTACGAGATTCAGCTCCACCCCGCCAACATCCGCAAGCAGGTGCGCTACTACTTTCTGTCGCGCCGCGCGTTCCACTGGCTCGCCGGCGCGCTCGGCGTGCTGGCGCTGCTCGTGCTTGCGGGCGTCGTGCTGGCACCGTTCGGGTTGCGCACGCTGCTGCTGAGCGGGGAGCTGCGGGCACTGCGCCAGCAGCGGGCCCTCCAGCTCAACGTCCTCGAGCAGCGCACGGCCGCCCTCAGCCGCGCCGAACGCGCGGTCGAGGAGTCCCGCACCCGCGTACTCCAGATGGACCTGATCCTCGGGCTGCCGCCGTCGCCGGCCGGCCTCGACGGGTCCGCGGGAGAGCTCCCCGCCGAGGCCGCGGCACCGGAAGCTGCCGATGCCCTCCGCCGCGCCCTCGAGCTCGACGCCGCCTCGCGGGGCCTGCTCACCGCGGCCGGCGGCCTGGCGGCCTTCGCACACAGCCACCCCGAGCTGATGGCGGCGGTGCCGTCGACCTGCCCGGTGCCGATCGGGAGCTTCGTCCTCACCTCGCCGTTCGGCGAACGGCTCTCGCCGTTCACCAACGCCCCCGACTTCCACGCCGGCATCGACCTCGCGGCGCGGGAGGGAACGCCGGTCGTGGCCACCGGCGGTGGCCGGGTGGTGTTTGCGGGGAGCTTCCCCCTACGCCGCCACACCCGCTGGTGGCGGTACGGCAAGGTCGTCGTGCTGTCCCACAACGGCGGCTACCTGACGGTGTACGGCCACCTCCAGACCATAACCGTGCGGCGGGGCCAGCAGCTGCGGCGTGGCGAACGCCTCGGCACCGTGGGCGACACCGGCTGGAGCACGTCGCCCCACCTCCACTACGAGGTGCGAGTCGCGCGCGCGGGCCAGGACGAGGCCGAGCCGATCGACCCGAGGATCTTCATTCTCAACTACCAGTGGAAGGGGCACGAGGCGCTGCTCACGCACGGCCTCAGCGCGCCGCCGATGGCCTTCGACCCTCTGCCGGGCCTTGTCGACCTGAAGTGATGCCCCCCTTCTTGCCCTTCTTCCGTCAGTGTGATGGGAGTGCTACCCTGCGGCCTGCGACCGCTGGGGAGGTGCGGGACCATGGCCGAGACCATCACGGACAAGCGAACGGCCCTGTTCGACGAGCACGTGGCGGCCGGCGGCCGGATGGTCCCGTTTGCGGGCTTCATCATGCCGGTGCAGTACTCCTCCCTGGCCGAGGAGCACCTCGCCGTCCGATCGCGGGCGGGGATCTTCGACGTGTCGCACATGGGCGAGATCTTCGTTCGCGGTCCCCGCGCGCTCGACTTCATCCAGCTCTTCTCGTGCAACGATCACTCCAAGCTCGCCATCGGCAGGGCGCAGTACACCGGCCTGATGTACCCGCAGGGGACGTTCGTCGATGATCTCCTGGTGCACCACATCGCCGACAACGAGTACCTGCTGGTGGTCAACGCCGCGAACACCGACAAGGACTTCTCCTACCTGAAGGACCTCGCCGAGGGCGAGCGCGACGTCGAGGTCGTCAACGAGTCCGACCGCTGGGCCCAGATCGCCGTTCAGGGCCCGCTCGCGCAGGAGATCCTCCAACCGCTGACCGCGGTCGACCTCGCCGCCATCAAGTACTACCGCTTCGCCTGGGGGGACGTGCTCGGGCAGCGCGCGCTGGTCGCGCGGACCGGCTACACCGGCGAGGATGGGTTCGAGGTCTATCTGGAGCCTCACGCGGCGCCCGCGCTGTGGCGAGCGCTGTTCGCCGAGGGCGGGCCCAAGGGCCTGCTGCCGGCCGGCCTCGGCGCCCGCGACACGCTTCGCCTCGAGGCGGGGATGCCGCTCTACGGCAACGACATCGATGACACCACGACGCCCCTGGAGGCGGCCCTGGGCTGGATCGTCAAGCTCGACAAGGGCGACTTCATCGGCCGCGACGTACTCGAGCGCCAGCAGGAGGCCGGGGTCGACCGCCTGCTGGTCGGCTTCGAGCTGCTGACGCCGGGCATCGCGCGCCACGGGCACCCGGTCCTGCTCGACGAGAACGCCAGCGAGCCGGTGGGCCACGTCACCTCCGGCACCCGCCTGCCGTCGCTCGGCAAGTCGATGGGCATGGCCTACCTGCCGACCGAGGCGGCAAAGGTCGGACAGGAGTTCTTCGTCGACATCCGCGAACGGCGCGCGCGCGCCCGCGTCGTCGAGCTACCGTTCTACTCGCGAAGGAAGAAAGCATAACGAGGATTCGATCGGACCACGGAGTCTGAGGAGGTGGTGATGTCCGTACCCAATGACCTTTCGTACACCCGGTCCCACGAGTGGGCGCGCGTCGAGGGCGACCTCGTCGTGGTCGGCATCACCCACTACGCCCAGGATCAGCTGGGCGAGGTGGTGTACGTGGAGCTCCCCGAGGTCGGGCTCGGCGCCAATGCTGGCGAGGAGCTCGGCACCCTGGAGTCGGTCAAGGCGGTCGCGGAGTTCCTGTCGCCGGTCGCAGGCGAGGTCGTCGAGGTCAATGAGCGCCTCGCCGAGGAGCCCAACCTGGTGAACGAGGACCCCTACGGCGACGGCTGGCTGGTCAAGATCTCCGGCGCCCTTGAGGAGGACGAGCTGCTCGACGCCGAGGCCTACAAGGAGCTGCTCGCGGAGGAGAGCCACTGATGCACCCGTGGGTCGGCGCCGGCCCGGATGACCGCCGGCATCTTCTCGACGAGCTCGGTCTCGACTCGCTGGAGCGCCTGTTCGCCACGATCCCGCAGGAGGTCTGTGTCGATCGCGTCGACCTGCCCCCCGGGCAGGATGAGGACACCGTGCGGCGTGCGCTCGCGGCGGTTGCCGACCGCAACCTGACCCTGAGCAGCCGCCCGAGCTTCCTGGGCGCGGGCGTCTACCGGCACATCCAGCCCTCAGTGGTGGATGCGGTGCTGTCGCGGTCCGAGTTCTTCACCTCGTACACGCCCTACCAGCCCGAGATCTCGCAGGGCACCCTGCAGGTCATCTTCGAGTTCCAGACCCTGATCTGCCAGCTCACCGGCTGCGAGGTCGCCAACGCCTCGCTGTACGACGGCGCCACGTCGGTCGTGGAGGCGGTGCTGTTCGCCCACCGGGTGCTGCGCGGCAAGCGGAACCGGGTGCTGTTGGCGGAGACTGTCCATCCGGTCTACCGCAGCGTGCTCGCCACCTACGCGGGAGCCGTCGGGCTCGAGCTCGTGGTGGTGCCGCCCGGCAGCGACGGCCGGACCGACCCTGGCCGGCTGCGCGACGAGCAGGCCTGCTGCGTGGTGGTTCAGTCGCCGAGCTTCACCGGCGTCGTCGAGGACCTGCCGGCGATTGCGGAAGCGGCGCACGCCTCCGGCGCGCTCGCCGTCCAGGTGGTCGCCGAGGCTGTGTCGCTCGGGATCCTCGCCGGCGGCGGCGCATTCGGCTTCGACGCGGTGTGCGGCGAGGCGCAGTCGTTCGGCGTCGCACCGGGCTTCGGCGGGCCGCACCTCGGCTTCTTCGCCTGCGCCGAGAAGAACGTCCGCCAGATGCCGGGCCGGCTAGCCGGCGAGACCGTCGATGCGGACGGCCGGCGCGCGTTCTGCCTGACGCTGTCGACGCGCGAGCAGCACATCCGCCGCGCCAAGGCCACCTCGAACATCTGCACCAACCAGGGCCTGATGGCGCTCGCTGCGACGGTCTGGCTCGAGGCGCTCGGCGGCTCCGGCCTGCGCGATCTGGCGCGCTCCTGCCTGGCGCGGGCCCACGAGCTCAGGCGCCGGATCGCCGGGCTCGGCGGCGGCTGGCGGCTGGCCTACCCGGCCGCCCCCACCTTCAACGAGTTCCTGGTCGAGGGACCGGGCGGCGGCGACGAGCTGGCCCGGCGCCTTGCCGACGACGGGGTCCTGGCCGGCCTGCCGTCCCGCCGGTGGGGAGGGACCTGGCCCGACGGCCTGCTGATCGCGGTCACCGAGTGCAACCGCGCGGCGGATCTCGACGCCCTGGTGGCGGCGATGAAGAGGCTGTCATGAGACGCCGCGCACTCCGCGACGAGCCGCCCTTCTTCGAGCTGAATCCCCGGCGCACCGTGCGCCAGGGGCACCTGCTGCCGCCGCTCGACGTGCCCGACCTCGACCCCGCGGCCGTGCTGCCGCAGTCGCTGCTGCGGGCGCCGGTGGAGGACTTCCCCGACCTCGGCGAGCACGAGGTCGTGCAGCACTTCCACCGCTTGAGCCAGCTCAACTACGCGGTGGACGAGGGGCTCTACCCGCTCGGCTCCTGCACCATGAAGTACAACCCGCGGATCAACGAGCGCACGGCCCGCCTGGCCGGGTTCGCCGACCTGCACCCGCTGCAGCCCGACGACCAGGTGCAGGGCGCACTGGCTCTGATGTGGGAGCTCGAGCAGGCGCTCAAGGCGGTCACCGGCATGGCGGGCGTCACCCTGCAGCCGGCGGCCGGGGCGCACGGCGAGCTGACCGGGATCCTGATGATCCGCAAGGCGCTCGAGGCGAGGGGCGATGCACGCTCGATCGTGCTCGTCCCCGACTCGGCCCACGGGACCAATCCCGCCACCGCCAGCTTCGCCGGCTACGAGGCGGTCGAGATCCCGTCCGCCGTGGACGGCACCGTGGACCTCGCCGCGCTCGCCGAGCTGATGAACGAGCGGGTGGCCGCAGTCATGCTCACCGTGCCCAACACCCTCGGGGTCTTCGAGCATCGGATCCTCGAGATCTCAGAGCTCGTTCACCGCCGCGGCGGCTTCCTCTACCTCGACGGCGCCAACCTCAACGCCTTCGTCGGCCGGGCGCTGGTCGGGCGGATGGGCGCCGACGCGATGCACATCAACCTCCACAAGACCTTCTCGACGCCGCACGGCGGTGGCGGCCCCGGCGCCGGCCCGGTGGCGGTCTCCGAGGCCCTGCTGCCCCACCTGCCGGTGCCGCGCGTGGTCCGCGAGGGCGACCGTTTCCGGATGGTCTGGCACGACCCCAACTCGGTCGGCGCGATGCGCGGATACGCCGGCAGCTTCCTGATCCTGGTCCGCGCCATGACCTACATCAGGAGCCTCGGCGCGGAGGGGCTGCGCGAGCTGTCCGACGTCGCGGTGCTCTACGCCAACTTGATCCGCCACCGGCTGCGGGGCGCCTACCACCTCAAGTACGACGCGCCGTCGCTGCACGAGGTGGTCTTCGACGACTCGGTCCAGGCCACCCGCGACGTCCACAACATCGACATCGCCAAGCGGCTGCTCGACTATGGCTTCCACCCGCCGACCATGTCGTTCCCGCTGATCGTCCATGGCGCGTTGATGATCGAACCCACCGAGAGCCCGTCGCCCGAGGAGGTGGGCGCGTTCTGCGACGCCATGCTCGAGATCGCGCGCGAGGTCGAGCGGGACCCGCTGTTGGTGAAGAGCGCCCCGCACGACACACCGGTGCGCCGGATCGACGAGGTCCGCGCCGCGAGAGCGCTCAAGGTCCGGTGGCAGCCGGAGCAGGGCTAGACGTCAGGGGCGAGGGGTTAGCGGCCCCCGCCCGCCCGTCTCCGTCTCCGTTCCCGCTCGTTCACACCGTCCTCGAGAGCGCCTCGCGCCGATTCTCTGAAGGCGCTCCCCGAGGTTACTGGCGGCCGGCGGCCGCGGTGACCAGCCGTCACCAGCGGGTGAGCGTCAAGGCCACTCCGCACTGCCCGATTCCCACTCCCCGGCCGATCGCGCCCTTCTCATGAGGGATGGGAACGCTCGGGAGGTGGCTTCATGAACGGCTCGCGCAGCGCGGCTCACGCGATCCGCAGCCACGGGCCGCGGAGGTAGTGGCCCTGGCAGCTCGGGCACCGTCCGGGAGGGTGCAGGGCGCGGCTCGCGAGGCGGAAACCGCAGCCCTGGCACTGGGCGCCATCGACCCGCAGCCGCTGGCCCCTGGCGCGGACCGAGCGCTCGACATGACGGAGGTCCTCCTCCAGCTCGCGCACCGTCATCTCGAGCTCCCGGCGCAGCTCGTCAAACTCGCGGGACGCGCGGGTCAAAGCGTGGATGACCTGCTCGCGCCGGGTCGTTGGCTGGTCCACATCCAGGATTGTACCGGGCATCACCCAATACCCTGGAAACGTGCTCCGTACCATGACTTTCGACGCCGCCGCGGGGCCGTTCTCATCACCCTCATGTACATTGAAGATGGCATGACGGAAACCCAGGGATCGGGCGCCGGATCGACGCTGAGCGACGACGTCCGGCGAGCGTTGCTCGAGCTCGTCGAGAAGGGGTTCGCCGGTGCCCAGCACCTGCGGGCGCTGGCCGCGGGAGGCCCCGCGCAGCTCGTCTCGAAGGGCGAGCTGCTCGCGCTGCTCGATGCGCGCATCGGCACCGAGGGGCTCGCCGTCACCGCCGGCACCCTGACCAACCTCGCGGTCATCAATCAGATCTACGGCTTCGCGATTGGCGACCTCCTGCAGGAGCTGACCCGCTCGACCACCGCGCTCGTGCTCCGCGACGAGGACCCCACGGCGAAGGTGGCGCAGATCGCCGGCGCCCAGTTCGTCATCCTCCATGGCACGACCGACCCGGAGCGGGTCGCCGCCACGGTGCGGCGACTGCAGCAGGCCTGCAACGCGGTCGCGCTCAATCCCCACAGCCGGTCGATCGTGCCCAGGGTGGCCATGGTGTCACTCACGGTGCCCCACGACGACGGCCTTGACGCCGCCGAGGTCCTCAAGATCCTCGGCTACTCGCAGCTGCGGTCGCGGCCGTCCCACCTCGCGCCAATCTTCCTCGGCCGCGACGTCGACCACACGCGCTGGCGGGCCTCGCTGCGCCAGCGCGAGCTGAAGGCCAGCCGCATTACCGACGCCCTGCGTCGCGGCGCGGTCGAGATCCACTTCCAGCCGGTGGTCGAGCTGACCAGCCGCAGCCTCTACAACGTCGAGGTGCTGGCTCGGATCCGGACCGACGACGGGCTGATGACCGCCACCGAGTTCATCGATTCGGTCTACCAGCTCGGCGAGATCGTCGAGCTCGACTCGCAGGTCTTCCACCGGCTCGGCGAGGTTGCCTCGAAGATCGCCGGCGTCACCGGCCACCTGTTCGTCAACGTGTCGCCGGTCTCACTGCTGTCGTCCGACTTTCGCGACCTGATGAGCCGCACGATGGAGAGCCTTCGCGCCGAGGGCCTCGGCACGGTGGTCGTGCTCGAGCTCACCGAGCAGGCGATCGTCGAGCACCTCGACATCATCCAGGAGCTGCACCACCGGCACAAGGTCAAGTTCGCAGTCGACGATTTCGGCACCGGCTACTCCTCGATCAAGACCGTGTCCGACCTCGCGGTCTCGAAGGTCATCTCGCACCTCAAGCTCGACGGCTCACTGGTGCGTGAGCTCGGCAGCTCGCGCGAGGCCTACAAGGTGGTGCTCGCGATCGCCAACCTCGCCCGCAGCCTCGACCTCAAGGTGGTGGCCGAGCACGTCGAGTCCGAGGCAATCCTCGACCGGCTGCAGACAATCGGCGTCGAGCTCGGCCAGGGCCGGCTGTTCGACATGCCGCTGCCCCTGCCCGGGCTGGTCCGGGAGTACCGCGACCGCCCCTCCACCCCGGCCCCGGTCGGCTTCGAGCGGCCGGAGCTGGCCGCCATCGTGCCCTACCTGGATCGCGCATTCACGGCCTTCTACGAGCGCCTCCTGTCGAGCGAGCACTTCGCCTCGTTCTTCCGCGACCACGAGCAGATCGCCGACCTGGTGCAGCGTCAGCGGGCGAGCTTCATCGCGTCGATGACTGAGCCCGACGGCGCGCTGCGCGAGCGCTACCTGGCCCTCGGCCGGCTCCACCATCAGCTCGGCGTGCCCTTCCCGAGCTTCGAGGCCGGCGCCGAGATCCTCAACGAGGAGCTGCTCGGCGTGCTCGCCCACGCCGTCGACCACGGCCCCCACATCTACCGCGCCTCGCAGTTCTTCAAGCGCGTCAAGAACCTGCTCGCCCGGGGCTATCTGGACGCCCTGGCCGTCCGGGAGGAGCCGGAGCTGCTGGCCGCACTCGATGTGGTCTCCGGCGCCCTGGCGGCTGCCCGCGCGCCGCGGCTGGACTGGGTGCGCGAGCTGCTGGTGGCGGTGCGGCTCGACCGCTACCGCGACGCTCCCCGGCCCGAGCAGGCGCTGGAGTCCGCCGTGGAACGGGTGGCCGAGCGGCTCGGCCCGCTGGTCCTGCCGCACCTCCGTCCCTCGATCATCCAGACCTTCCGCGACCTCCACGTCGACGCCGACAGCCTCGCCCACTTCCTCGCAGAGCAGCAGTACGCGGCCGTGGTCCTGCTCTACCGGCAGCTCCACGATCGGGTGATGTCGCTGTGCCGGCTCCTCCCCCCCACCCTCCCCAGGGGCTAGCTGTAGCGTCTCACAAGGTTGTTCAGTAAAGGGAGTGGTCCATCCGGGCCTCTTCCGGCATGCTGTGGGTGGGAAAACCTACAGACCGGAGGAGGGGGAGAAGGGGTTGGAGGATCGGTCGTCGCGGCCGGCGACGGCACACCTGCGAGCGGGCTGTGGCAGCGGGCACGCCAGTAGGCTTCGTCACCCACGGTCGGCTGGTGGTTGCTCCTGGCCGCGGCGATCGGCGTCGGCATTGCATTTCGCCTCTACCAGATCGGCTCGCTGCCCTTTGGCGTCTGGTTCGACGAGGCTGAGAACGGGCGGGTGGCCCGCCGCATCCTCGAGGACACCTCGTTCCGGCCGGTGTTTGCCGGCGAGGCGACGCAGCTGCTGGCGCTCTTCTTCTACGTCTCCGCGCTGGCGCTGAAGTTCATCGGGCACGGCGTGCTGGCGCTGCGTCTGGTGACGACAGCGGCCGGCATTCTGACGCTGCTCTTCACCCACCTGCTGGCGCAGGAGCTCTTCGACCCCCATCGCCGTGCTGGCCACCTTCTTCCTGGCGGTGATGAGGTGGCACCTCAACTTCAGCCGACTCGGAATGCACGGCATCTTCGCTCCCCTGTTCACGGCCGCCACAACATCCCCGGCGCCCCCATGCTCGACCGTGTCACCGGTCTGCTCTTCGCCCTGGGCGTCGGGCCCGCCCCTTGCTCTGGGCGCGCGACATCCCGGCGCGGGGGGACGGCGGCGCCGCCCACTCTTTCGAGGGCAACAAGGAGGGGTTCTACCGGTGGCTCGCTCACCATCGACGGCCAGGAGCTCCTGACGACGCCGCAGGCCGACCGCCCGGCCGAGGCGCAGCTGACCCTGACCACCGGTCCCCACCCGATCGAGGTGCGCTTGCGCAACCTCGGCGGCTTCGCCCGCATCTCCCTCCAATGGACGCCTCCCGGGGGGCCGACCGAGATCATCCCGCCGGAGCGGCTCTCGCCGCGCTAGGAGGCCTTCTTCAGACCGGCGTTGATCGTCCCGCCGCGCGCGGAGAGCGCGGACTTGACGCGGTACGCCCACTCGACCGCCTTCGCCCGGCCGTACTCGGGGAGGTCCATCTGGAAGGGGTGGCTCGCGATCGCCTTGGCGTACTTGAGGAGCCGGAGCCGCCGCAGTCGCTGGTACATCCGGTGCAGCTCCTCGCGGGAGACCGTCTCCGAGACCAGGATCACCCGCTGCCAGTCGAGCTCGAAGGAGATGTTGAGGCGGTCCCAGTCCATGTCGTCGGCGACCAGGCCCTTGGTCTTGGCGTCGTGCCAGACCGGGGTCCCCGGCAGCGGCGTCAGCACGTAGATGTTGACCAGCGACAGCGGGTTGCGCCGGATGAACTGGTAGGTCTCCTCCATCTGCTCGAGCGTCTCGTGCGGCTCGCCGATGATGAAGGAGGCGTGCGGGTGGATGCCGTGCCGGTGCAGGGTGTGAACCGCCTGCTCGTTGATGTCGACTCGGAAGGCGCGTCCCTTGAGCCGGGTCAGGACCTCCTGGTTGCCGGACTCCAGTCCCATGGACACCGACACGAAGTTCATCTCCTTGAGCATCCGGGCCATGTCGTCGGTGATCCGGGTCGCGGAGGATGCGCACGAGAAGCGGAAGCCCTGCTTGGGCAGCCCCTCGCGCAGCACCAGCTCGTGGAAGCCCTCGAGGCGCTTGACGTTGGCGATGAAGAGGTCGTCGTGGAAGGTGATGTAGCGGACGCCGTAGGTGTCGCGGAGGTGCTTGACCTCCTCGATCATGTACTCC
The DNA here is from genome assembly GCA_003105185.1 of Holophagae bacterium. Taxonomy (GTDB): domain Bacteria; phylum Acidobacteriota; class Thermoanaerobaculia; order Thermoanaerobaculales; family Sulfomarinibacteraceae; genus FEB-10. The sequence goes on along the minus strand of PQAJ01000115.1, from coordinate 2,825 downwards.
GGCGAGAAGTAGCGGATGTTGGGCCAAAACCTGGTCGAGGCGCAGAAGGTGCAGTTGTACGGGCACCCGCGCGAGGTCAGCATGTTGGAGTGGGGCCGCACCCGCATCATCGTGCGGTCCGGCATCGGCAGCTCGTCGAGGCTGCGCCCCGACTTGCCGATGACCTCGCGCGGCTCCGTCACGGCCCGTTCACCGGCCTCCCAGTAGACGATCCCGCGGACGCCGGCCAGCTTGGCGGTGGGCAGCGATCCGTGCTCGAGGAGAAGCTCCACGAGCTCGCAGATCGCGCGCTCGCCCTCGCCGATCACGCCGACATCCATGTCCGGAGTCAGGGAGCCGGGCAGCTCGGTGACGTGGTAGCCGCCGACGACCACCGGGATGCCGGCGCTGCGGCCCTCCCGCGCGTAGGCCATCGCCAGCTTGTAGTTCTGCGACACCGAGGAGATGGCGAGCAGCTGGGGACGCCAGGCGCGGATCGTCTCCTCGACCCCGTCCTCGACGAGCAGCGGCTCGACGCGGTCGCCGAAGGAGCGCCGCACCATCGCGATCAGGTAGCCGAGCCCGAGCGCCGGGTAGCGGTTCTGAGCCTCGACGAAGGGATTGACCGCGTTGACGAAGAGGATGCGAAACGGTGTCATCGGTGAACCTGGCAAAGCCCCGATCCTCGCTCAGGACGAGCCTAGCACTCTCGAGCGGACCTCAAGCCGGGGAGGATAATGCAACATAATCTCAATTTATTCCGGCGGCGAGGGCGCCCCAAGCAGCCGGCCGGCATGCCGCCGTGCGGCATTCCCCACCCATGCGATAGACTTAGAGTGGTGTTTCCCAGCTCGACCGCCCCCAGCCCTGTGTCATTGCCGGCGCCGGCAGCGAACGGAGACGCCTACCTCGCGCTGCTGACCGTGCTCGCCAACGCCATCGAGGCGCGCAACGCCTACGCCTCCGGCCACACCCGGCGGGTCGGGGCGTTCGCGCGGGCGGCCGCCCGCCGCCTCGGCTTCGCCGAGCCGGCGCTGCGCGCCGTCGAGCTCGGCAGCGTGCTCCACGACATCGGCGAGATCGGCATTCCCGACCGGATCCTGACCAAGCCCGGACCGCTGACTCCCGAGGAGGAGGAGCAGGTCATGCGCCACCCCTCGATCGGGGCCCGCCTGCTGCGCAGCGTCCCCGAGCTCGAGCACCTGGTCCCCTTCGTGCTCCACCACCACGAGCGCTTCGACGGCACCGGCTATCCCCACAGGCTGGCCGAGAACGCGATCCCGCTCGGGGCGCGGCTGCTCGCCGTCGCCGACGCCTTCGATGCGATGACGACCGACCGGCCCTACCGGACCCGCCTCAGCCCGGCCACCGCGATTGCCGAGCTGGCGGACGGCGCCGGCGGCCAGTTCGACCCCGGCGTCGTCGACGCGCTCGTGCAGGCCTACCAGGCCGGCGAGCTCGATCCGGTGCTCGGCCTGTCACGCGCCGGCGCGGCCGTCGCCGACTGATCCTCGCGACCATCCGTGCTCAGGCCTCGGTCGACCCTGCTCTCCGCAGCGCCACGCCGATCGCCATGACCAGGGTGCTGGCAACGATCGCGGTTGCGGCGGGAACGGCCGGATTGTTGTGGTACATGGTGAGYTTGCCGTAGTACATGCCGAAGTGGACGGCCAGCGCGGTCAGTGCGGCGGCCAGCGCGAGCCCCTTCGAGGCCCGGCGCGAGAACATCCCGAACAGCACCGGCGCGAAGGTGGCCGCGAACAGGCCGTAGACCCCGTTCTGCGCGAAGATCGCCACCGACAGCGAGGGGTTGAGGATCTGGTCGCGGGCGAGCAGGAAGGTGACCGGCGCGAGCACGACCAAGAAGCCGCGGCCGATCGGCAGCAGCCGGCCGGCGATCCGCTCGGCAGCCACCCCCGCGGCCCTGGCGAGGCTGCCGTAGAGGTCGTTGGCGACAATCGTCGACAAGGCCAGGATCACCCCTTCCAGGGTGGAGAAGCCGGCCGCGAGCACGCCGAGCATGATCACCGCGCGCAGCGGCGGCGAGAAGTCGGTCGCGATGTAGGTCGCCACGACCCGGTCCGGCGCCAGCCCGCCGCCGAGCGACAGCCGGGCGAAGAGGCCGACCAGCAGCACCGAGGTGAAGACCGTCCCGACCACCATCGCGGTCGCGAGGTATCGGTTGACGTCGCGCTCCGAGCGCAGGTAGAGCGCCTTGGACATCAGGTGGGGTTGCATGATGATCGCGAGGCCGATGATGAAGTTGGCGACGAGCACCTCGAACAGGTCCCGGAACAGCAGGCTGGACGGGTTGGTGACGCTGGCGTAGTGCGGCCCGACCGCGGCGAGACGGTCGAAGAAGGCGCCGACGCCGCCGGCGAAGAACTCGGCGCCGGAGGCCAGCAGCAGCACCGCCACCACGACCATGATCACGGCCTGCATGGTGTTGGACCAGATATGGATGCTGGCGCCGCCGAACAGGATGTAGGCGAAGGTGAAGCCGACCACGATCGCGAGCGCGACCCACATCGGGAGGGAGAGCACGCTCATCAGCACCAGCGCGATTCCGGTGACGATCAGCACCAGAAAGGTGATCTGCAGCAGGCTGACCACGGCGAAGAACAGGGTCAGCCGGCGATCACCGTAGTGCTCACCGACCCACTGGGGCACCGTCAGGGCGGTGACGCGGTCGCCGACCCTGCGGAACCGCTTGCTGGTCACGATCAGGCCGACGAAGATCCCGAGCGGGGCGGCGATCCCGTAGCCGACCACGCCGGACCATCCGAAGGCGTGGACCAGCCCCGGGTTGATCACGAAGGTCGCCACCGAGGTCATGTTGGCGGCTA
>PQAJ01000114.1 GCA_003105185.1 Holophagae bacterium | reverse complement strand
TGCACGCTCGGCCAGGGCCAGGGCTTCGTTGCGGCGGCCGCTGGCGAGGTACAGCCGGAGCAGGTTGGCGGTGACGTCGGGTCGCTCGGGGAGGAGCCGATGCGCGGTCTCGGCGGCGAGGATCGCCTCCTCGGAGGGGTCGCCGGCGGCGAGGAAGCTGCCGGCCAGCGCCGCCCACGCCGGTGCATAGGACGGGTCGGCCTGGACGCAGCTGCGCAGGGCGCTGCGGGCCGCTACAATGTCGCCGCCGCGCCGCAGCAGGTACGAGCCCCCGAGGTACTGCACCAGTGGATCGTCGGGCGCGGCCGCCAGGGCGCGGCGGTACCAGGAGTCGGCCTCCTCCCAGCGCGCGCGGTCCTCGGCGAGCCGGCCGAGGGCGGCCAGGGAGGGTCCGTGCGAGGGGGCGCGCTCGACCGCGGCGAGGAAGTGGTCCCGAGCCTCGGGGCGCGGCGGGGACTGCTGGGAGAGCAGGTCGCCGAGCCGGTAGAGGACCTCGGGGTAGGGCATCGCGCGGATCGTGATCGCGGTCGTCAGGTCGACGGTGACCGGCAGCTCGAGGTAGGAGTAGCGGCGGCGGCCGATGTACGAGCGGAACTCCTTCTCGAGCTCGGCAGGGTCGACCGAGAAGGCCGCGGCAAACGCGGTCGAGGGTGGCACCCCGTCGTGGAGGAGGGCGATGAAGCGCGCGGTCTCTGCCCGTCGCGGCTCGCTGCCGATCATGAGGTAGTGGACCAGCGCCCACGACTGGGCGTAGAAGCTCTCCTTGCGGGCGGGGTCGTTGTACGCCGGCGAGTCGTGCTCGACTGCAAACAGCTCGGGTAGAGACATCGTCGGCGAGTTGTTGAGCAGGGCGAGGTGGCGCCACACCGGCAGGCCGATGCGGGCTTTGCCGTCGGCAACCTCGAAGTTCTGGTAGAGCTCGGCCAGCCCCTCCTCGAACCACAGAGGCAGGTGCCGGAGGTTGGCCGACGCGATGAAGTGGACGTACTCGTGGTAGACGATGCTCGACGCGTCCTCGCGCGCGTCGGCGCAGATCGCGATGAAGTTCGCGTTGTTCCGCTCGAGAAAGTAGCCCGCTGTCGCGACCGGCTGGGAAGCGTAGTAATGCCGGTAGGGCTCGAAGGATCCTCGGTTCCTGAAGATGTAGACCAGGATCGGGACCGGGCTGTCCAGCTCGAGCGCGGTGACGTGGGTGAGCACCGCGCGCAGCTCCTCGAGATCGCTCGCCGCCGTCCGGGTCGTGCGCGGGCTGGCGTTGGAGAAGAAGGTGAAGTTGTCGGTGGTGAGTTGGATCCAGGGCTCGCTCTCCCGCGGCAGCTCGGCCGCTCGCACCGCGGGTGACGCGAAGGCGGCGAGGATCAGGACCGCGCGAAGACAGTGAGGCAGGGGCATCGCACCGTCAGGGCGGCCGATGGCCGCGATTGGTTGTAGCATGGACAGGGGAAAAGGGTCTGCGGTGCGGGGGGAAAGGCTCGTTCGCAGCCCGGGCGAGGTAGGTTGCTTCCGGTGGGGATATATGGTGGGAATCGAAAGGTAGGTCGATTCGGTAGGAAATAGAGCCTCGGGCTGCTGCTGTCAAACGAGCTTGATGGTCCAATCTGGAACCACCTGGGCATAATGTATAACCATTTGATTGATTTGTCAACTCCTGAATCCACCTCCGGCTCCGTCCGCGGTTTCGGCCGGTGAGGGACGCGCCATGCTGAGCTCGCACGATGCGTTGATCGTCGTTGACCCGCAGCTCGACTTCTTCCCCGGGGGGGCGCTGGGTGTGCCTGGCGCCGACGAGATTCTGCCGGCCGTGAACCGGGCCATTCTGGCCTTCTCCGAGCGGGGCCTGATGGTGGTCGTGACGCGCGACTGGCATCCCGCCGACCACTGCTCGTTCACCGATCAGGGCGGGCCCTGGCCGCCGCACTGCGTGCGCGGCACCTCAGGTGCCGAGCTGCACCCCGGCCTCGAGCTGCCGCCGCTGTTCACCATGGTTCACAAGGCGGCAACCCCGGAGCGGGAGTCCTTCTCCGACTTCCAGGGCACCGGCCTCGGCGACTACCTCCGTGCCCGGGGCGTGCGACGGGTCTTCGTCAGCGGGCTGGCTCTCGACTACTGCGTGCGCGCCACCTGCCTGGACGGGGTTGACGCCGGTTTCCAGGTCGTGCTGCTGACCGACGGAACCCGCGCCGTCAACGTCCATCCTGAGGATGGGGACCGTGCGCTCGCCGAGCTCGTAGCGGTCGGCGTCCGCCCGCTCGAAGGCGTCCCGGAGTGAGAGCCGCCCGCGTCCACGCGGTGTGCCCGTCGGCGCTGCTCGTCGACCTCTACGAGCTGACCATGATGCAGGCCTACTGGGCGAACGCCATCGAGGGCAGCGCAACCTTCGACCTGTTCGTGAGGCGGCTGCCGCCCGAGCGCAACTTCCTGCTCGCGGTCGGCCTGGAGACCGCCCTCGATCTGCTGGAAGGGCTCCGGTTCACGCCGGGCGACCTCGAGTATCTGTCCGGCACCGGTCTCTTCGACCGTGGCTTTCTCGACGTGCTCGCGGGGTTGCAGTTCACCGGGGACGTCGACGCGATGGCGGAAGGAACAGTCGCCTTCGCGCGCGAGCCGATGCTGCGGGTGACCGCGCCGATCCTGGAGGCGCAGTTCTTCGAGTCCCTGCTGATGAACCAGTATCACGTGCAGACCCTCCTCGCCTCGAAGGCGGCACGGGTGGTGCTGGCGGCCGGGGGGCGGCGAGTCGTCGACTTCGGGATGCGGCGCATGCATGGCGTCGACTCCGCGGTGGCCGGAGCGCGAGCCTACTGGATCGCCGGGCTCGAGGGGACGTCCAACGTGCTCGCCGGGCAGCTGTACGGGATCCCGATCGTGGGCACGATGGCGCACAGCTTCGTGCAGTGCCACTCGAGCGAGCTCGACGCGTTCCGCGCCTTCACGACGACCTACCCCGAGACCGTGCTGCTGGTCGACACCTACGACAGCCTGCACGGCGTCGAGCACGTCATCGAGCTGGCCAGGGAGCTGGGCGCCGGCTTCAGAGTGCGGGGGATCAGGCTCGACTCCGGGAACCTCGCCGAGCTGTCACGGGCCGCCCGGCAGAGGCTGGACGCAGCCGGGCTCGGCGAGGTCAGGATCTTCGTCTCGGGCAACCTCGACGAGCACCGGGTTGCGGAGCTGGTTCGGGCAGCGGCGCCGATTGACGCCTTCGGCGTTGGCACCCGCCTTGGGACCTCCGAGGACGCGCCGAACCTCGACCTGGTGTACAAGCTCGCCCAGCTCGGCGGGCGGCCGCTGCTCAAGCTGTCGACCGACAAGGCGACCTTGCCCGGCGTCAAGCAGGTGTGGCGCACGATCGATGGGCACGGCCGGTTCGCGGGCGACGTCATCTCTCTCGCCGATGAGGGGCTCGACGGTGTGCCGCTGCTCGCGCCTCGGATGCGGCGGGGCAAACGGGTGGCGGAGGCCGCGGAGGAGCTGGTGTTCATTCGACGGCGCGCCGCCGACCAGCTCGCCGCATTGCCGGACGGGATCTGCGGCCTCGCCCCGGCCGATCCGCCCTACCCGGTCGAGGTCTCGGCAGCGCTGGCCGAGTGCACGCGGCGTGTCGCGCAGGAACGCGCGGGCTGACCAACCCCGTTTGGGAGCGGGAACGGATCCGGCGTCGCCTCTGGCTTCGCCGCGACAAGGGCGAGGCGGTGGGAAACTAACCCTAACCACTTACCCCTAAAGCGTCATCACCGTTCCACGGGGCCCGACCTGCCAGAAAAGGTCGAGGGCCTCGATGCCGTCGCCGAGGCCGCACCGATTGCGGAGTGCGTCGGTGAGCAGGCGTTTGGCGGCGGACACCGCATCCGGCAGCGGAAGCCCGAGAGCGAGGCCGGCCGCGATCGCGGAGGCCAGGGTGCAGCCGGTGCCGTGGTCGGCGCCGCCGGAGGGAATGCGGCGGGCGTGCAGCTCGTGGAACTGGTCGCCGTCAAACAGGAGGTCGACCGCGTCGCCGGCCAGATGCCCGCCCTTGACCAGCACCGCCGCGCCGCCGAGCTGGTTGATGGCGACTGCCGCGTCGCGCATGGTCGGAAGATCGCGGACGTCACGGTCGGCGAGGATGGCGGCCTCGTGCAAGTTGGGCGTCACCAGGGTCGCCAGCGGCAGCAGCTCGCGGCGCAGCGTCGCCACCGCGTCGTCGCGGAGGAGGCGGGCGCCCGAGGTCGCGACCATCACCGGGTCGACGACGAGCGGCACCGTCGGGTAGTGCGTGATCCGATCGACCACGACCTGGGTCAGCTCGCTCGAGTAGAGCATGCCGGTCTTCACGGCGCGCACGTTGAAGCCCTCGCGCACTGCGTCGATCTGGTCGGCGAGGATGGCGGGATCGGTGGGTTGGACCGAGCGCACGCCGTCGAGGTTCTGGGAGGTCAGGCAGGTGATCGCGGTGGCGCCCCAGGCACCCATCGCGGCGATCGCCTTGAGGTCGGCCTGGATCCCGGCGCCGCCGCCCGAGTCAGAACCGGCGATGGTCAGCACGACGGGCCGGAGACGGGCATCGCTCATGATCCCTCCACAGGTGATTCGGGGCTGCGAGTCACAAAGTGGTCGAAGCCCGACAGCGCCAGCGGACGGCAGGTGCCGTCGGCGTGCCGCAGCCGGATCGAGTCGCCGGCGACGATCTCACCGATGTCGAACAGCGTGCGGCCGGTGCGCTCGGCGACCGTGGACTGGAGCTCCGCCACCCGGGCGCCGTCGACCGTGGTGAGCAGGCGGTAGTCCTCGCCGCCGCCGAGCGCGAGCCGGAGCAGGTCATGCCCGGTCACCGCGCACAGCTGCCGCAGCGCGCCCGACAGGGGCAGCGCTGGCTCGTTGACGATGGCACCGACCCCGCTGCCCCGGCAGACGTGGCGCAGATCGGAGGCCAGCCCGTCGGAGAGGTCGATGGCGGCGTGGGCGGCTCCCGAGGCCGCGAGGATGCGGGCCTCGGTGAGGTAGAGCTCGGGCAGGTAGTGGGCCTGGAGAAGAGCCTGCGCAACCTCGTCCGGGAGGTCAGGGCGCTCGAGGAGAACGGTGAGCCCGCCGGCCGAGTCACCGAGGGTGCCGGTGACCAGGATGCGGTCGCCAACGCGGGCGCCGGTGCGGTAGAGGACCTCGCCGCGCGGCACGCTGCCGGTGACGGCGATGTTGATGCAGAGGTCCGCCTTGGAGCCGGTGGTGTCGCCGCCGAGGACGTTGACGCCGGTGTCTCTGGCCAGCGCCTTCATGCCATCGTAGAGCTCGTCGAGCTCCTCGACCGAGACGGTGGGCGGGATCGCAATCGAAATGAAGGCTTCGTGGGGCACGCCGCCCATGGCCGCGATGTCGGAGAGGTTCACCGCGAGGGACTTGTAGCCGAGCTGGCGGAAGGAGATGGTGCCGCGCAGGAAGTGCACGCGCTCGATGAGCATGTCGGTGGTGACGAGCAGCAGCTCACCGCCGCTCTCGATCACCGCTGCATCATCACCGATGCCGCGCAGTACGCGACGCGGATCGGCAGCCTCGCAGCCGGGCGTGATCCGGTCGATGAACGCGAACTCGCCGAGCTCGCTCAGCTTCACGGTGACCTCCGGAGCTCGAGACCGGCCTCGACCTCGTCGCGGATGGCAGCGGCGGCAGCCTGCGGGTCCGGGGACGACATGATGGCGCTCACCACCGCCACGCCGTCCGCCCCGGCCGCCACCACGGCGCGGGCATTGCGGGCGTCGATGCCGCCGATCGCGAGCACCGCGGCGTCGGGCAGGGCCTTTCGGATCCGGGCCACGCCCTCGAGGCCGACCGCGACCTCGGCGTCGGGCTTGGTCGGGGTCAGGAACACGGGCGACACCGAGACGTAGTCGGCGCCGTCGGCGAGGGCGCGACGGGCCTCCTCTGGGGTGGCCACGGAAACTCCGAGCAGCACGCCGGGACCGACCAGGCGCCGGGCCTCGGCCGCCGGCAGGTCGTCCTGGCCGACGTGCACGCCGTCGGCCCCGGCCGCGAGCGCGACGTCGACGCGGTCGTTGACGAACAGCGGCACGCCGGTTCCGGCGAGCGACCGTTTCAGCTCGGCGACCTCGGCGAGGAAGCGGCCGGCGCCGAGCGCCTTCTCGCGCAGCTGGACGGCGGTGGCGCCGCCCCGCACCGCTCGCTCCACGACCTCGGCGAGCGGCCGCCCGCCGGCGAGCTCGCGGTCGGTGACGAGGTACAGGCGGAGGACGTCGCAGCAGCGGCTCAACGGGCGACCTCCCGGATCCGCGCCGCTGCGGCCAGCTCGGCAGGGGAGATCGCGGCCAGGGCATCGTAGAGGGCGACCTGGAAGGACCCAGGGCCGGCAGCGCATTCGGCCGCGCGCTCCCCGGCGATCCCGAAGTAGGCCAGGGCGCCGGCGGCAGCGACGGCCGGGTCCGCCTCGACGGCGCAGAACGCGGCGACCAGGACGGTGGCGGCGCAGCCGGTGCCGGTGACCTCGCCCATCAGGGGGTGGCCGCCGCGGATCTCAAGCACCCTGGCGCCGTCGGTGGTCAGGTCGACCTCGCCGGTGATGGCGACGGCGCAGCCGAGCCGCCGGGCGAGCTCGGCGCCGACTCGCGCGGCCTGACCGACGTCGTGGGCGGCGTCAACGCCCCGGGTCGTGGCGTCGAGGCCGGCCACACTCAGGATCTCCGAGGGGTTGGCGCGGATGACCGCAATTTCGAGCTCGCTGGCAAGGGAGCGGGCGGTAGCGGTGCGATAGGTGGTGGCACCGGACCCGACGGGATCGAGGACGACGGGCACTCCGTGGCGGTTGGCGGCCGCGCCAGCCAGGCGCATCGCCTCCACCCAGGCCGGCGAGAGCGTCCCGATGTTGAGGACGACCGCGCCGGCGAGCGCCGCCATCTCCTCGACCTCCTCGCGGGCGTGCGCCATCACCGGCGAGGCGCCGGCGGCGAGCAGCACGTTGGCGGTGCTGTTCATCACCACGTAGTTGGTGATGCTGTGGACCAGCACCCGGCGCTCGCGGAGCGCGGCGAGGGCAACGGCAGCCGCTGCGTTCGGTTCCGTCATTGCAGCTCTCCGCGACGGGGGCATTGAGATCCTTGGGCGTGGGTTGGCACCGCGTATCCCTCCGCTGGCATGACCCAGATCAGGTTCCGGCGGCCGGCGGGGCCGCCGAGGGTGTGGTCTCAGCCCCCGCGGTCCGGCGGGAGCACCCCTCACACGGTCCGATCAGCGTATGGAAGCGGCTGGCGCGTGTCAACCGCGGAGGCGTCGGGACGCCTGCGGCTGGGCGCGATCTCAGCAGATCGCGGTGGCGAGCGGGAGCTCCTCGTCGATCTTGAGCATCAGCAGCAGGTCGAGGTTCTCGGCGGTGACCGGCTTCTGCAGGAAGGTGAGCCGCGCCTTGCCGAAGCGGGCTCCGACCTCGAACACGGGGTGGTCGCTCAGCGCCACGATGTGGGTGTGCGGCGGGGCGGTGTTGGCGAGGTTGACCAGGCCCAGTGGGTCGTCCGCGAGCAGGCGCATGTCGAGCACGATGATCTGCGGGGGATCGACCGCGCACACGCAGCGGGCCTGGGTCATGGAGGCGCAGCCGGTGACCCGGACCTCCGAGAGTCGCTCAAAGGCGTGAAACACGCCCCAGGTGATGTCCTGCTCGCCGGTCGCGACCACCACGTGGCGCGGCCCGCCCCGCGCGATGGGACCGCCGCCCAGGCTGTCGCCGGCGTCGTGAGGCTGGTTCCTCATGGTGCGACCCCCTTCGGCGCGCTGTCCGCGCCCTCTCACGCCACGATCGGGAGCAAGAGCCGTGCCCGAACCGGAGCGGCCGCGAGGGTGAGCCCTGTATCGAATTGAAACGGGCGACTCCGTGCGGGCGTCCGCCGGCGGCGGTCGGGGGGAGAGCCCTCTCAGCCGCCGCGAACCGCCTGGAGGTTGCTGATCGCGAGCACCGCGGCAAGGACGGCCGACCACAGCCAGCCCGCGCTGGCGGCGACGACGCACAGTCCGACGCAGACCACGATCGACAGCAGCCGGACGGTGTAGACGCCGCGCGCGCCCCACGCGCTCTCGGCGAGCGAGCCGACGATCATGCCGCCGTCGAGGGGCAGGACCGGCAGCAGGTTGAGCAGTCCCCACCCCAGGTTGACCCAGACCCCGTACCGGAGGACCTCGCTGACCACGGGTGGGCCCGTGGTCAGGAGCTTGGCCGCGACCAGGCCAGCAGCCCCGACCGCGATGCCGACGGCGGGCCCAGCGGCGCTGATCAGGGCCCGCTGGCCCGGCGGGAGCAACGTGGCGCCGCTCCAGCTGGTGGCGCCGCCGAAACCGTGGAGCTCGATCGAGGCGACGAAGCCCTGGCGCCGGACCGCCAGCGCATGACCGAGCTCGTGGATGAGCACGCCGACGAAGACCACCGGCAGCCACAGCGCGGCGCCCCGAACGTCGCGTGGACCGATCAGGACGGCGGTCACGAAGAACCAGAGCTGAACCCGGACAGGAATGGTCCCGATGCGGAAGTGGATCACGCGTCGACCCCGGGGCAGGATAGCACCGGCGGACCGTCACCGTTCAGGTGCCGGCGCGTAGGGTTTATCCTGGACAGGGGAGATCGTGAGTAGGGTCGTGTCCGACATCGGGCGGCGCCCGCGCCCCGAGGACTTCGGCCTCACCGAGGAGCTCGCGGCGGCCCGCCGGGATCTCGGAGCCGATCGGGTCGTGCTGGTGGCGCCGGCCGGGGCCGCCGGGGATCTCGCGAGCTACCTCACAGAGCACGAGGCGTCGGTCATTGACGCAATGTCCCTCGACCGGCTGCGAATGGCGACCGTTCGCGAAGCCGATAACGGCGCGCTACCCTGAACCCGTGCAGAGGAGGCCGACGTGGTCCGAGCAGCCGTGGTGGTGGTCGCAGCTCTGTTGGTGTGCCTGACGATGACCTGGCCGGCGGACCGCCCGGAAGGATCGCCTGGCGCCACGCGGTCGGTGGTCTATGCGACCCACGGCATGGTGGCCGCGGCGCACCCGCTGGCCGTGCAGATCGGCGTCGAGATCTTGAAGCGCGGCGGCAGCGCGGTCGACGCGGCGATCGCTGTGAACGCAGCGCTCGCCTTCATGGAGCCGGTCTCGTGCGGGCTCGGCGGCGACCTCTTCGCGATGGTCTGGGACCCGTCGCGGCGCGAGCTGACCGGGCTCAACGGCTCGGGCCGGGCGCCGCGGCGGCTGACCCGGGAGCTGGTGCCGGCCGAGGAGGACGGAACGATCCCGCTGTACACGCCCTACTCGTGGACCGTGCCGGGCTGTGTCGACGGCTGGTTCGAGCTCCACGCGCGCTACGGGCGCCTGCCAATGGCCGAGGTCCTCGCTCCGGCCATCGCTGCGGCCCGGGACGGGGCGCCGGTGCCGCAGGTGATCGCCGGGGGCTGGGCGTCGGGCGCGCGGGTGTTCCGGGACAAGCCGGGCTTTGCCGAGGTCTTCCTGCCCGGCGGCCGCGCGCCGGTCGAGGGTGAGGTGTTCGCAAACCCGGCTCTCGCACGCACCCTGGAGATGATCGCGGGCGGCGGTCGCGACGCGTTCTACCGCGGCCCGATCAGCGAGCGGCTGCTCGAGTTCTCGAGCCGTCACGGCGGCTTCTTCAGCGCCGAGGACTTCTCGGGCCACCGCAGCGACTGGGTCCAGCCGATCTCGGCCACCTACCGCGGCGTGACCGTCTACGAGCTGCCGCCGAACGGACAGGGGCTGGCGGCGCTCCAGATCCTGCGCATGCTCGAGCCGCACGATCTCGCCGGGCTCGGGCGAGCGAACCCCGACTTCTGGCACCTCTTGATCGAGGCCAAGAAGCTCGCCTACGCCGACCGCGCACGCTTCTACGCGGATCCCGACTTCGCGGACGTCCCGGTCGAGGGGCTGCTGAGCATGGAGTACGCGCGCCGGCGGGCGGCGCTGATCGACATGAAACGGGCTGCGCGCACCGTGGACGCCGGCGATCCGAGACTCGCGGAGGGCGACACCACCTACCTCGCGACCGCGGATTCGAGCGGCATGATGGTGTCGCTGATCCAGTCCAACTACACGGGCTTCGGTTCGGGTTACGTGGTGCCGGAGCTCGGCTTCGGCCTGCAAGACCGGGGCGGTCTGTTCAGCCTCGAGGCGGGGCACCCGAATGCGCTGGAGCCCGGCAAGCGGCCGTTCCACACCATCATCCCGGCGTTCATGGCGGAGCGGGGTACTCCGAATGTCGCCTTCGGCGTCATGGGCGGCGACATGCAGCCCCAGGGCCACGTCCAGATCGTGGTCAACCTGGTGGACTTCGGGATGAACCTGCAGGAGGCCGGGGATGCGCCGCGCTTCCGGCACACCGGCTCGCAGGAGCCGACCGGCACCAGAATGACCGACGGCGGCGTGGTGTCCCTCGAGTCCGGCGTCCCGGTCGAGGTCCGGTGGGAGCTGCTGCGCCGCGGCCACCGCCTCCAGGAGGCGAGCGGATCGGCGTACGGCGGCTACCAGGCGGTGCGCCGCGACCCGGTCAGCGGCGTCTACTCCGGAGCCAGCGAGTCGCGCAAAGACGGCGCTGCGGCTGGCTACTGAGCTGGCCGCATTGCGCCGAGCGGGAGCGGCAGATCGGCTACACTTGGGCTGTCGTGAAGCCGGCATGGCGGGTTCCGACGCTGGGCGACGCAGTGCCGCGCCGGGGCAGCTGGCTGTCGCGCCAGCTCGCGGGAGGTGCCCTGCGCGCCGCGGGGTGGAGTTTCGAGGGCAGCCTTCCCAACGTGTCCAAGGCGGTGGCGATCGTTGCGCCGCACACCTCGAACTGGGACTTCGTGATCGGCCTGCTCGGGCTGTTCGCGGTCGGGGTGCGGGTGTCGTGGCTCGGCAAGCACACCCTCTTCAGGGCGCCTTTCCGGGGGTTGCTGCGCTGGCTGGGCGGCATCCCGATCAACCGCCGGTCCTCGTCCGGGGCGGTCGAGCAGATTGTGACCCGGTTCCACGACAGCGAGGCGCTGCTGGTCGGCCTCTCGCCCGAGGGCACGCGCAAGCCGGTGGCGCGCTGGCACACCGGCTTCTGGCACATCGCGGCCGGCGCCGGGTGCCCGATCGTGCCGATCGCCTTCGACTGGGGGCCGCGGGTGATCCGGTTCGGCGATCCCCTCCAGCCGACAGCTGACCTCGACACCGACCTCGCCACGCTCCGCGGCTTCTTTGCCGGGGCGAAGGGGAGGAAGGAGAAGCTGCCCGCTGCCGGCACAGACGCCTGTTGACAGCAGCCGGGGCAGTGCCTTATTGTCGCGACGGCATCTCAAGAAATCCCGGTCGAGGGCCGTGCTCATGGAGTCATTCCGATGGACGGGGCAGTGGAGGCCGCAATGAAGCGGACGGCGATCTCAGCGCTCGAGGACACGGCCCGGGCATGGCCGGAGCAGCCCGCGCTGCAGTTCAGGGACGGCGACGCGTGGCGGACGACGAGCTGGCGGGAGTACCACGCGCAGGTCATGGCGGCGGCGCGTGGGCTGATCGCGCTCGGGCTGGAAGCGGGCGACGGCCTGGTCATCCTGGGCGGCAACCGTCCGCAATGGATGATCGCGAACCTCGCTGCGATTGCGGCGGGGGGATCGCCGACCGGCCTCTACACCACGGCGACGCCCGCACAGTGCTGCTTCATCGCTGAGCACTGCGGGGCGTCGGTGGCGGTGGTGGAGCACGCGGGGTTCCTCGGCCAGCTCGCCGCTGTCCGCGAACGCCTGCGCGGCGTCGTGCTGATGAGCGGTGCGGCAGAGGGCTGCATCGGCTGGGACGAGCTGCTGGCGCTCGGTGACGGACGCACGGAGGGCACGCTCGCGGCGCGGATCGCGGCCCTCGATCCCGAGCAGCCCTGCACGCTGATCTACACCTCGGGCACCACCGGCTCGCCCAAGGGCGTGATGCTGAGCCATGCCAACCTGCTGTGGACCGCCGGCACCCTCGCCCAGGAGTTCGGCATCGACAGCTCGTACCGCGGACTGAGCTACCTGCCGCTGAGCCACGTCGCCGAGCAGGTGGTCTCGCTCTACGCCGGGCTGGTGACGGGCGGCTGCATCGCGTTCGCCTCGAGCCTGGAGACCGTGCTCGACGACCTGCGGCACGTGCGGCCGACGCTCTTCTTCGCGGTGCCGCGGGTGTGGGAGAAGATCCAGGCCAGGATGGAGGCAGCCGGCGCCTCCAGCGGCCCGCTGCGGCGGCGCCTGGTCCGCTGGGCCCGGGCGGTTGGGCGGCGCGCCGGGCAGGCGCGACAGCACGGGGAGCCGCTCCCGCGCAGCTTCTGGCTCGCCGACCGCCTGGTTTTCCAACGGGTGCGGCACCGGCTCGGCTTCGACCGCGTCGAGTACTTCATCACCTCGGCGGCGCCGATCTCGGTCGAGACGCTGGAGTTTTTCCTGAGCCTGGGCATCAACCTCCTCGAGGTCTACGGCATGACCGAGTGCTCGGGGCCCTCCACCCTGTCGAGGCCGGGCCGCTTCCGGGTCGGGTCTGCGGGGGTCGCGATCCCGGGCACCGAGATCCGGTTGACCGACGAGGGCGAGATCTGCATGCGCGGGCCGAACGTGTTCCTCGGCTACTTCAAGGATCCCGATGGCACCCGCGACGCTCTTGACGACGACGGCTGGCTGCACTCGGGGGACATCGGCACGATCGACGACGACGGCTTCCTGCGGATCGTTGACCGCAAGAAGGAGATCATCATCACCTCGGGCGGCAAGAACGTCGCGCCGGTGCCGATCGAGCTCAAGTTCAAGACCATCCCCGGGGTGTCCCAGGCGGTCGTGGTCGGCGAGCGACGCCGGCATCTTGCCGCGCTGCTGACCCTCGATCCGGAGCAGGTGCCGGAGATCGCCCGGCGGATCGGGTCGGCCGCTTCGAATGCGGCCGAGGCCTCCTCCTGCGCGGCGTTCAGTGCCTACCTGGAAAGTCACGTCGCGCGGATCAACGACACCCTGGCCTCGTTCGAGTCGATCAAGCGCTTCGCGGTGCTCCCCGGCCAGCTCTCGGTCGACGACGGCACCCTGACGCCGACCCTCAAGCTGCGCCGGCGCACGATCGACGAGCGCTACCGCGACATCATCGACGCGCTGTACGCCGAAGCGACTCAGACCTCGGGGATCTCGTAGTCGACGGGAAAGCGGGAGCGCGGAACTGCTTCAACACGAGTTGGTTCTCGTGTCCACCGTTTGGATCTGCGGCATCGCCACCTTACCCGAGCCACCCGCCGCTCGCTTCGGATGACATCCGCGCCACCGGGGAGTATCCTCGGCTCAATCTCGCAGACCTCTAGAGAAGGGGGGCACCATGACGGGCCAACGTGTCGTCGGTCGGTTGGTGGCGCTCGTAGGGATCGGTGCGGCGTCGATTTCGTCGATGGCCGCTGCGCCGCCGATGGGAGCGTCGGTCGAGCAGGATGCCCGACGGCAGGTGGTCCAAAGGCTCGATCGGATGCCGCTGCTCTTCGTGCCAGAGCAGGTGTCGCCCGACGGGGCGATGGGGTACGTGGTACGGGGCAGCGAGGCCAGCATCTGGCTCACATCGAGCCGACTCAGCTACCGGCTGAACTCACATGGTGGCAGCGACCCGGCAACGGGCGCCGGAAGCTGGGTGGTGGCGCTCGATCTCGTCGGAGACACGCCGCGGCAGCCGGTCGGTGAGAACCCGCTCCCGACCAAGGTGAGCTACTTCAAGGGTCCTAAGGACCAGTGGCGGACCGGACTGCCGAGCTACGGCTCG
>PQAJ01000113.1 GCA_003105185.1 Holophagae bacterium | reverse complement strand
ACGGCCGACGCGCAGTGGCCCGCAAACTGGACCTGGGTCCAGAGCACGTACAACGTCGCAAGTTACCTGCCGGTGAACGCCGGGGTCGGGCTCCGTTACTCCGGAACCGATGGTGCCCAGGTCAACGTCGACCTGGTCGTGCTCGACGGCACTCTCGTTCCTGTCGAGCTGCAGCGCTTCACGGTCGAGTAGAAGCACGGAGCACCGAAGGCGGGATTGAGTCGACGAACAGCCGGCGGCCACCCGCGAGGTGGTCGAAAGACGGTTCTCGAAGCCCCGGAAACGCCGGGGCTTCTGTCTTGTTGATCGCCGGTCGACGGATCCGAGCGTTGATCAAGAGCCGGGCCGAGCGGGCCACCAGCCCCGCGCCCCGTCAACCCGGGTTCCGACGGTCAGTTAGGGATGGCCCCTCCGGGGTGTTGGGCACCAGCTGCCTCAATCTCGTCAAGCAGGCGGCGTGCCGCGGCCGCTTGCACGCCGTCGGGTTCGAGCAGCAGGACCTGCTCGAGGTGGACGCGACTCTGATCGGGGCGGCCGGCCCGTTGCTCGAGCAGGGCGAGAGCGAAGTGTGACGTGGCGTTGCGCGGGTCGAGCCGCAGCGCCGTCGCAAGCGCCTCGCGCCCGGCGTCCAACTGCCCGAGCTGCAGCAGAACGACACCGCGGCGGTGGTGGAGATCGGCGACCGCCGGAAAGCGAGCGATCAGCGTGTCAAGCTCGGTGAGGGTCTCATCGAAGCGCCCGTCCCGCGCGAGCAGGTTGGCCAGAACCGAGCGCGCCTCGAAGATCTCGGAGTCAACCTTGAGCGCGCTGCGACACGCCTCCTCCGCCTCGGCCCGCCGATCGAGAGCGGCGAGGGCGACACAAAGCCAGGTGAGCGGCTCACCTCCCTCCCTCAAGCTCTGCTCGGCGGCTTGCCGGAAAGGACCCACAGCTTCCTCGGGACGGTCCATGGACATCAACGCCATGCCCACGGCAAGCAGTGCACGCGGGCTGTCGTCGTCGACCCGGGCATACGCGCGGGCGCTTTCTAGCGCCTCGGGCCCGTGCCGAAGCGAGTAATGGGCCAGGAACTGCAGGAAGAGGGCCTCGGGGTTGGTGGGGTCGAGCTGGATGACGGTATCGAGGATGTCGAGCGCGCGGGTGGCATTGCCTTCGGCCAAAAGGTTGCGCACCTCGATGACCCGACCGACGAGCTCGGACGCTGCCACGTGGGGGTTCACCATGCCCGGCTGGATTTCCTCGAGGGAGTCAATATCGGTATGGTCGCTGCTTCCGCGGCTCGCGTAACCGAGGGCCTCAAGCCGGTCGCGTGTCACGGCGTCGATCCAGACCGCGGCGCTCGCGGCGGAGGGAGACCGGATCGTCTGCCTCAGCGACGACAGCCGGGCCTCGAGCCGCTTCGCCACCTCGGGCTCCCGGTCAATGAGGTTGGTGGTCTCGCCCGGATCGCGGGCCACCCGGTACAGCTCCGGCTGCGGTGCCGCGATGTACTTCCACCCCCCCTCAGTCAACGCAAAGACCGGGCTCCATCCGTACTGCAGTCGCCCGCGCAGCGTCTCGCTGTAGGCCTCGATCTCGGGTGCCTCCCCACCACCGAGCAACCCCACCAGCGACCTGCCCTGGACCGCTGGCGGACACTCGACCCTCACCAGCTCGCAGATTGTGGGCATCAGGTCGACAGTCCGCACGGTGCCGTGAACCCGCCCCGCTGGCAACCCCGGGGCGCGCACGATGAGCGGCACCTTGAGGACCGAGTCGTAGATTGTGAGGCCGTGGGTCAGCTCGCCGTGGTCGCCGAGCCCTTCGCCGTGGTCGCCAACGACCACGATCAGCGTGCGGTCGATCAGCCTCTTGCTGCGCAGAACATCGAGAAAGCGCCCAATGCTGTCGTCGGCAAAGGCGATCTCCGCGTCGTACGGCGAGTCGGCAAAAAGCCGGCTGAATGGCTCCGGCGCGTCGTAAGGCTGGTGCGGATCGAAGTAGTGCAGCCAGAGGAAGAACGGCTCGCTCGGCCGCTGTTCGAGCCAGGCCAGCGCTGCCTCCGTGACCTCGTCGGCCTTGCGTTCCTCGTAGAACAACTGGTCGGCCGGGGCGAGACCTCTCGGATTGCCAGACGGGGGGGCGAACCGTTCGTCGTAGAGCTGGAAGCCCTGATCCAACCGGAATTGAGAGTCCAGCGGGAAGGCGCCGATGAAGGCGGCCGTGAGGTAGCCACGGGCGGCCAACACCTCGGCGAGCGTCGTGACATGGTCCGGAACCTCGAAACCGGCGTTGTCCCGAACGCCGTGATGCGGTGGGTAGGTCCCGGTCAAGATGGTCGTGTGCGATGGAAGGGTGATTGGAACCGGCGTCAGGCAGCTCTCGAACAGGGTTCCCTCGGCTGCGAGCGCGTCGATCCTGGGCGTCGTGGCGCCGGAATAGCCATAGCACCCGACGTGGTCGGCACGCGTGGTGTCGAGCGTGATGACCACCACGTTGAGGTCGGGGGCCGCCGCGCAAGCCATCAGCAGCCCGCCGGCCGCTGCCAGCAGGAGCAGGCGCCAGCCAGCGTTCACCGAGGCTCCAGCAGCACGAAACCGGCATCGACAAGAGCCTGGTCGACCCGCTGCTCGACGATCTCGGGACCGAGCCGCTGCCAGTAGCGACGGCGGAGCTCCGCGCCCTCGGTCGCCGGGTCGAGCGGCCGCTCGGGGGCGTGCTCCAGCAGCTTGACGATGACGAACGCTCCCTCGTGATCCCCCGCCAGCGCCCGCTGGCCCCTTGAGCCAAGCCGAATCGGCTCGGTCACCTCACCGACGCTGAGCCTGCTCACCGCTTGCGCGACCTCGGGACCGAAGTCCGAGAGGCGCTCGGGCGGTATCAGCCCGCTGTCCTCGATCAGCTTGACGTCAGAACCCGCGTCGGATCGGCGAGCGAGGTCGGGGAGGCTCACACCGCTGCGTGCCTTCTCGGCCAGGTCCCTGGCGCGGACATAGGTGTCGTAGGCCTGCGGTGCTGCATAACCGATGATCAGCACCTGCACCCGCAGGCCCCCGGCCACGGTCACGCGACGAGGAAACTCAGCGGCAAACCGACTCAAGTCTTCGTCGGAGACCGCCTCGCGCAGCTGCTCGAGCTCGCGCAGCTCGGCGGACTTCTGGAGCAGCTCGGCCACCGCCGCGGCGCGCTCTTCAGCCAGCGTGTCACCGCTCACGACGTCTCGGCTCAGTGCCTCACGACAGAGCAGCTCACCTTCGAGCAGGGCTTCGAGCCGGCCAGCTGGGCTCGGATCCTGTCGGCCAAAGGCCGAGGCTTGCGGCTCCATCGCGCCCAGATCTTCCGTGGTGACGACGAAGTCCCCGACCTCGAGCACTACGCCTCTCGCATCCGGGTGCAGCTGACCGGACTCGTCCCAGCCTGCGAAGTAGGAAGAGGACCCCTTCAACCGGCTGATCAACTCGGCCCGCTGCTGCTGCAGCGCCTCGTGCCGGAGCTGGCTCAGGATGAGCGACCGTACCTTCGCCTCGACGAAGGGTGGTGGCGTGAAGCGCTCCTCGAGGCGCACGATGTGGTAGCCGCGTGGAGTCGTCACAACGTCGCTGATCTCGCCCTTCTCGAGCGCGAAGGCGGCCTCCTCGAAGGCCTCGTCAGCCACGCCTCTCCGCAGCCCATCGATCAGGCCCCCATTCCGGGCCGTCTCTGACTCCGAGAACTTGCGCGCGAGCTGCTCGAAGCTCTCGCCGCCACGCAGCCGAGCGAGGAGCTGCTCGGCCAGGGCGCGCTGGGCGGCGCGCTCGGAGGCCGTCATGGTGGAGTCGGCACGCAGGTAGATGTGGCGCACGCGGAGCGACTCCGACCGACCCGCGGCGATTCGACGTTGACGCTCGACTTCGGCGTCGACCACCTCGTCCGGAATCTCGACCGCGGAAGCGAGCGACCCCATCAATGAGTCGACAAGGAAGCGGCACTCGGCCCCGTGAACTGCGAGACGCCAGCCCGGCGAGGTCTCGATCTCTCCCCGCCACTTCTCGAGCAGGAGCTTGCGCCACGCGATGCGCCGCGCCAGCCACTCACGCGGGTTCTGGTCAGCCGGCAGCTTGCGCGGGACCGAATCGAGCTGACGCTCCAGCTCGGGCACGGTSACGTAGCCACCGTCGAAGCGCGCCACCGCGCCGGCGGGGGGCGGCGAGCTCCCGGAGCAGCCGACGGTCATGCCGCCGACGCMGACGCCGACCAAGAATCCGAGCAGCCACCGTGACCGTGTCATGACCAACGGAACTCGCATGCCAGGGGACGCTATCCAACGAGGCATGAAGTGTCAACCGGGCCATGGTGACTTTGGTTGGGCGATTCAGCCCGGCGCAAGGGCCACCCAAAGCAGTGTGGTCGGACCACGACCCTCGCGCGACCGCCTGGGAGTCCTGAGTACCTGTCCGCGCCACGAGCGACACCGCGTGCTGGCTCGACTGGATCTCAACGCACGAGCCAGCGACTTCGGGCACTACAATCGGAGTCGG
This sequence comes from Holophagae bacterium, assembly GCA_003105185.1. Lineage (GTDB taxonomy): Bacteria > Acidobacteriota > Thermoanaerobaculia > Thermoanaerobaculales > Sulfomarinibacteraceae > FEB-10. The sequence goes on along the minus strand of PQAJ01000113.1, from coordinate 3,589 downwards.
CCCATTCGTCACAGGGACGCGGGTGTGCCACACTCCCATCTTGGCCATGGCAAGCGAGAAGCCGGGGCCTCGCCATCGGTCATTGCGAGGGGCTCCCTCAGCGGCGGTGAAGTGGCTACAATGATCACGGTCGCAAACAACACTGAAAGGAAGTACGGGGCTGCGCCGTGCACCGCTGACGATGGACTCATCTTCTCGTGACTTCGACAAGACCGCACCGGCTTCAGCGGGCTCGCTGCTCGAGGAGGCCAGGAGCACGTGGCGGCAGGCGGTCGCCGCCTACCAGAGCCCGCAGCTGCGACGCAGCCTGTGGCAGCTCGTCAACAGCGTCCTTCCCTTCCTCGCGCTGTGGTACCTCGCCTACCGGCTGCTCGCGGTGTCCTACTGGCTGGCCCTACCGGTGCAGGCCCTGGCCGGCGGCTTCCTGATCCGGGTCTTCATCATCTTCCACGACTGCGGCCACGGCTCGTTCTTCGCATCGCGAAGGGCCAACGATCTCGTCGGCTTCCTGACCGGCGTGCTGACCCTCACGCCCTACCAGGACTGGCGGGACGAGCACGCGCGGCACCACGCGACCGCGGGCGACCTCGACCGCCGCGGGTTGGGCGACGTCTGGACCATGACGGTGGACGAGTAYCGCGCCGCGAGCTTCTGGCAACGCCTCGGCTACCGGCTCTACCGCAATCCGCTCGTGATGTTGGGGCTCGGCCCGGTGTACGTGTTCGCGATCAAGCAGCGCTTCCCCCGCACCCGCGGCGGACCGCGCGGACGGCGCAGCGTCCTTTTCACCGACCTCGCGCTGGTCGCCGTCTTCGGCACCCTGTTCGCGACCATCGGCGTCGGCACGACCTTGCTCGTCCATCTGCCGATCCTCGCCATCGGCGGCGCGGCCGGCATCTGGCTGTTCTACGTCCAGCACCAGTTCGAGACCGTCTACTGGGAGCACCGCGACAAGCGGGACTATGTGGCCGTGGCGATGCAGGGCAGCTCCTTCTACGCCCTGCCGCGGGTCCTGCAGTGGTTCTCCGGCAACATCGGCTTCCACCACATCCACCACCTGAGCCCGACCATCCCCAACTACCGGCTCCCGGAGTGCCACCGCGAGCAGGAGGTCTTCCAGAGGGTGGACCGGCTGACCGTGCGCACGAGCCTGCGGTCGCTGCGCCTGCGTCTCTACGACGAGGCCTCCCATCGCTTGGTCCGCTTCGCAGCGCTGGCAGCTCGGTAGCTCGGCAGTCCCCGACCCTCAGGGCGCACAGAATGCCACCGCCGTGCTAGTGTGTCGGTTCGCGCCGGTCGCAGCTCCATCCAGACCCGGCGCGAATGACCCGAAGGCGGGACCACAGGAGAGGACGCGATGAACATCCGGAATCTGGCGCTGATCGCAGTCGCCGCTGCGCTGGCGGCCGGCAATGCCTGCTCGAACGACAAGGGCGCGAAGGACGACGCCTCGACCAAGGCCCAGGCGTCGGCCGCCCCATCGCAGGCCGCCCCGGAGGCGATGCCGCAGCCGGCCGCGGGCACCACCTTCGCCGGCAAGGTCGTGGAGACCATGGACGCGGGCACCTACACCTACGTGCGGGTCGCGTCCGGCGAGCGGGAGATCTGGGCCGCCGCCAGCCACTTCGACGTGACGGTCGGCGAGCAGGTGGTGGTGCCGCTCGACATGCCGATGGAGAACTTCCACAGCGACACGCTGAACCGCGACTTCCCGGTCATCTACTTCGCGGGGGCGATCACGCGCAAGGGCGATATGAGGCCGCCGGTGATGCCGGCCGGCCATCCTCCGATCGCGGGCGCCGCCACCGCGCACGGCGGGGCTCCGGTGGCAGCCGTCGAGCCGGTGCCGGGCGGCCTCACCGTCGTCGAGATCTGGGCCGGCAGGACCCGCCTCGCCGGCTCGACCGTCACCGTGCGCGGCCGGGTCGTGAAGTTCAACCCCGGTATCATGGGCACCAACTGGCTGCACCTGCAGGACGGGAGCGGGTCGCCCACCAACGGCACCCACGACCTCGCGGTCACAACCCCCGCCAACGTCAAGGTCGGCGACGTGGTCACGGTGACCGGTGCGGTGTCGGTGGACCAGGACTTCGGCGCCGGCTACACCTACCCGGTGATTATCCGCGAGGCCGCGGTCGTCGCCAACTGAGTGCGCCGGGCCGCGACGCGGACAGCTGCGGTCCCGCCTACCGAACCGGGCGCGCCCCCCTTGAAGCGCGACGTCACGGCGCGGTCGACGGTGGCGACAGCCCGACCGCGACGTAGGTCGGGTCGCCGGTGACGTTGTCGACGATCGACAGATACGCGCCGACCCGGCCGCTGCCGCCGAGGATCTCGACCTCGACCCGGCCGTTCTCCATCTGGTCGAGCCCGCCGAGCGTGTGCGGCAGGTCGTTGATCTGGGTGTTGCCGTAGGGTGGCAGGTCGATCGTCCTGGTCCCCGCGGTCTGGCCGTGCTCATCCCATAACGTGACCCGAACCTGGGCGTCCTCCCCCCACACCTCGCACAGGCCGAAGTTCGTGCGATAGGCCGATGAGCGGACGATGCCGCCCGCCCACTGCACCGTCGTTCCGCCGGTCCGCAGGATGTGGCCGGGCAAGAGTGACGGAATGCCCTGTCCGTACGAGCCGCCCGCGAGGCCGGGGGTCGAGGTCCGCGAGGTCACGATGATGTTGGCTCCCCGGATCTCGAGCGAGCCTGCCCCGGTCGTGCCGAAGACCGTCGCCACCACGTCCTCCCAGGTGGTGCTTGAGCGCGCGCCGAGCTGGAGGTCGGCGGCCAGGTAGTCGGTGGTGCCGTCCGACCCGCGTGGCGTGTAGAAGGCCTCGAGCGTTTGCGGAGAGTCGGCGGGGTTGAGCACCGTCAGCGCCGTGGTCCAGTAGGTGCCTTGTGCGCCGCCCACCTTCGCGACCGCCGGGATGAAGTAGCCGTTCGCGTGGTGAACGCCGCGCTCCGGCTGCGGCGAGCCGCCGCCGTGAAGAAAGAGGGTGTTGGCACAGCCATCGAGATAGTTGACGCACGGCCAGGTCGCGAGATCGGCGACGCTGTGGCCGGACACCATGAAGTCGAACTTGAGGAAGTCCTCGCCGGCGGTGCCGAGCTCGATCTCGGCCGAGTTCGTCGTGGTGGTGATCGTGTCCACGGTGTAGGTGTAGTCGCAGTCGAAGCGCACGATGCGGACGGTGTAGCTGGTCGCCCGCGGCACCGGGTCCCAGGTCAGGGTGAAGACGTCAGCAACCTGAGGTCCCATAGGGCACTCGTTGACGACGCCGTCGAGCTGGAATGCCGTGTCGACCGGCGAGGTGGCGTGGAGCATGTAGCGCATCTCGAGGTCCATCTCGAGGTCTTCGTCAGCACCGGCGATCGTGTAGTAGCCCCAGATCGACTCGAGGTCGCCCGGCTGCTCGGCAGAGCCGTCGGGCGGGTTCCCCCGGTCGATCTCGAGAAGGGCTGCGCCATCACCCGCGGGCAGCCCCGTCACCATGTACGTGCCCTCAGTGAGGTTGACGGTGCCCGTGAAGACGATGCCGGACGTGAAGTCGTGCGCGATGACGACGGCGGTCAACGGCGGATTGAAGAGGTCGACCA
>PQAJ01000112.1 GCA_003105185.1 Holophagae bacterium | reverse complement strand
GCCGCGGCGCCCGCGACCGACGAGACGAACAACGGTCAGGAGCCGGGCAAGAAACGGCGGCCCCGCCGGCGCCGCCGCCGCAAGGCCCCGACCGAGGCACCGCCCGCCTAGAAGCGCGCGGGGCCTGGGCCCCTGCGCGCACTCCTGGTGCGGGTCTTCTTCGACCCTCACGCTTCTCGATTGGTGCGCTGCGCGTCCCCACGAGGCGAGGGCGCGGCATCGCCGCGCCCCCAGGGGACCGATCAGGCCCGAGGCCCTCAGTTGGTCTTGATCTTGATCGACCCGGAGAACGACTCGATCGACACGCTCGCGCCTCCGGACCCGGTGCTGAAGCTGAGTTCCTTCTCCGGCGTGTACTTGCTCGCGCGCTCGGCCTCGGGACCGATGTCATTGTCGATGCTGCCGCTGAAGGTGGTGATGTCGAACTGGGCCGAGACCCCGGACGGCACCAGCACGGTGACCCCGCCGCTCATGCTCTCGAAGTCATAGCTGCCCCGTCCCACGAAGTCGCCGGCGTAGCTGATGTCGCCGGACACGGTCTCGAAGGACGCACTCTCCAGCGAGCCGTTCTCGACCCCGATCGCGCCGCTCACCGACTCGGCATCGAGCCGGCCCGTAGCCAGGTCCACCTTGATCGACCCGCTCACCGACGCGATATCGGTTCGGGGCGCCGACTCCGCCACCGTGATGTCGCCGCTGACCGTCTCGATCGACAGCTCCCCCGGCCGCCCCGAGGTCTTCACCCAACCGCTCACCGACTCGAGTGCGACGGATCCGGTCAGGCCTTCGACCTCGATCGTGGCGCTCACCGTCTCGACCTCGATGCTGGCCGCCACCGGGATGCGGAGGACGAGGTCGGTCTCGAGCCACTCCGGGTGCCTGGGGGCCTTGACCTCGATCCGGAGCTCGCTCTCATCGCCTTCGATCTGGAGCTCCTCGACGTCGGCGCCGAGAGTGCCGGTGATCTCGACCTGGGCGTTGCTCCAGCCGATGACCTTCACCGAGCCCTCGATGTTCGAGACCGTGACGTCGCCGGTCGGGCTCAGCGGTCGCATCTCATTCACCGTCCGCTGGGCCCACGCCGGCGCCGCCGCCAGCAGCACGACCGTTGCCAACACTGCGAACTTTCTCATGACACCCTCCTAGATCTCTGCGGGCAGTGCGGTGGCCCGCTGCAAGAGCTCGATCTCTGTCCGGTACGCGCCGGCCAGCTGATTCGCCAACCTCGGGTTGAGCGGATCGTCGACGAGAGCGACCGAGATCCTCGCGATCGCCTCGTCGATCAGCCGCAAGCTGTCGTCGACGACCCGCTGCGTGTGCGGCGACATGCTGCTCCGGCGGGCGTCGAGCGCCTCCAGGAGCTGGTTGCGGGCGTCGATGAGCTCTGCCTCGGCAACAGCGAAGGTGGGGTCGCCGAGGCGGGCTGGCACGGCCAGCGGCGACACCGTCGGGGCGAATGCCGAGCGCACGCCAGAGTGCTGGCGTCCCAGGGAGTACGCGATCAGCAGCGAGCCCACGGCCACCAGCACCGCCGCGGCGGCGGCGAGTCGATGCCGCCAGCTGCCGCTGAACCGTCCGTGAACTACCTTTGGGGCCCCCGCGATGCGGACGGCGACCGGCGGCCACAGGTCCCGAGACGGCGCGATCTCGCGCGGCAGGTCGGCAGCGACACCGAGCAGCCGCCGCAGCCCCTCGAGCTCGGCCGTACAACGCGGGCAGCCCGCCAAGTGGTCGCCCACCCGGGCCGCGCGGTCGGCCGCGAGGGCGCTGTCGGCATAGTCGTCGAGCAGCACGCGAATCTCGTCGCATCTCATGGTGACAACACCTTTCGCAGCAGGGTGCGGGCCCTGCTCAGCTGCGCCTTGGAGGTCCCCACCGCGACGCCCGCCATCTGCGCGATTTCCTCGTGCGTGTAGCCCTCGACGTCGTGCAGCACGAACACCGTCCGTGCCCCGGTCGGCAAGCCGGCAATCGCCCGCTCGAGGTCGACGGCAAGGCCCGGCACCGTCGGCACCACCGGCTCGACCGGCTCGGCGTCCTCGGCCGAGAGAGCGTCGAGGCGGTGGCCCGCGCTCCGGACGTGGCCGAGAATGACGTTGACCGCGATCCGGTGCAGCCAGGTCGAAAACCGGCTGTCGCCGCGGAAGGTGGCCAGCTTCCGCCAGGCCAGGATGTAGCTCTCCTGGGTCAGCTCCTCGGCGAGGTGGGGGTCTCGGCACATCCGCAGGCACAGACCGTGCACCCGGCCGACGGTGGCCCGGTACAGCTCCTCGAAGGCGTCGAGGTCGCCGGTCCGGGCCCGCTCGACCGCGCCGTCGCGGTCGTTCGCGGCCATCATGACCGTCCGGGACGGGATCGCGGCAGTGCTCGCCAGTGCTTCCACATCCCTTTCGATGCCGGGAGTGGCGCGAGGGTTGGAATCATGGCACTCTTCCTCCGCCGCCGGCCCGCGGTTCGCGGCTCCGATCACGCCCGAACCAGTGTATCCGCGCCGCGGGGAGGGGCCGCGAGCGACCGCACTTGGATGCGGCGCCGCTGGACCGCTACCGGAGATCACGATGGGCAGCTCGCATACACGCACCCGCGGCATCCTCGTCGAGGTCGACTCGACCTACGTACCGGAGCGGTCCGAGCCGCTGCGCCGCCGCTGGTTCTTCGCCTACCACATCAGGATCGCGAACCAGGGCGAGGAGGTGGTGCAGCTGATCAGCCGGCATTGGATCATCACCGATGCCCACGGCGAGGTCGAGGAGGTTGTCGGTCCCGGTGTGGTCGGCGAGCAGCCAACCCTGGCGCCGGGCGAGGCCTTCGAGTACGCCTCGTTCTGCCCTCTGCCGACACCCTTCGGCACCATGCGCGGCAGCTACCAGATGGTCACCCGGGACGGCGAGGCCTTCGAGGTCGAGATCGCGAGCTTCGAGCTGTTGCAGCCGCTGCCGGTGAACTGAKCGSYGTCTACCTCCGGCWTGGACATGCCGTCCGAACCACAAAGAYWCRWGGGCACGAAGKAGGACCTTGAAGTGGCGCCTCCGTAACGCACGAGCTGCCGKMAAGCGGACCGGCAGCGCTGCGTGTTGGCAACAGCTCCCATCCGCCGTCCTCAACATCACSGGCATCGKGGATCYCTACCGACTCGCCGCGCTTCGGGGGYCGGCGAGCCGGCTGCGCTCGAGCGGGRCGCCATCAAGAGCTCTGCYTGGTGTCTTTGTGCCYTTGTGGTGATCGCAGTCAAAGGGTGAGCAGCAGCGGGTGCGGAAGCTGAAAGGCGCGTCCCGGGAACGGGAACGGAGACGGGAGCGGGAGCGGGGGKYCTTAACCCCTTCGCGCCGCTGCCTCGYCTKTGSCCACCARMCCRCGMAGCTCGAGCGCCCGGCACACCAGCTCGACGCAGCCGTCGATCCCGAACACCGACGAGTCGAGCACCATGTCGTACTGCGAGGGATCGTCCGGTTCCCGGTGGAAGTGGCGGCGGATGAAGGCGGCGCGGGCGGCTTCGAGCTCGTCGAGCAGGCGCTGTGCCTCGGCGGCGCCCAGCTTCTCCCTCGCCTGGATCGTCGCCAGCCGGGCCTCGTGCGGCGCGATCACCCGCACCATCAAGCCGGTCTCGCGGGGGAGCAGCAGGTGTGCACCGCGGCCGACGAAGATCACCTTGCCATCGTAGGCAGCCAGGTGCAGAACCTTGCCGAGAATCGTCAGCAACGAGTTCTGGAGCACGATCTTCGAGTTCATGAGATTGAGCATGGTCTCGTGGAACCAGTTGGAACGGGTCTCGTCGAGCAGCTCCAGCATCTGGGGGGAGAGCTCGAGCCGGCGCGCCAGGTCCTCGACCAGCTGCTTGTCAAACACCGACCAGCCGAGCCGCTGGCCGACCCGCCGCGCCACCTCGGCGCCTCCGGACCCCACCTCGCGGGAGATCGCGAGAAAAGGGCCGAGCTGTGCCGGCCGCTCCACGAGCGGCTCGCGGGCCTTCGCCGCCCGCTCGAGAAGATTCCGAAAGCGCATCTGGAGCTCCGCCGGCCGCACCGCCACGCCGCCACTCAAGCTCCCGTGAGGTGTCCTCGCCATGGCCCCCCCTGGACGACCGCACTCGTCGCACCAACCAGTATGGCGCCCGCTTCGGGCACGGGCAAGGGGCATCCTCGCCCGTGAGTCGCCGCGCCGGCCAGAGACGGTAAAATGGCGGGCGGATCCCCAGCAGGCGGTCCCCCGCGGAGGCGAGCCATGGCGAAGAAGGTCGGCGTGGTCCTTTCCGGCTGCGGCGTCTACGACGGCGCCGAGATCCACGAGTCGGTCATCACGATGCTCGCGCTCGACCGGCGCGGAGCGGAGATGGTGCTGTGCGCACCGAACGTGGACCAGCTCCATGTCGTCAACCACCTCACCGGCAAGGTCGAGGAGGGAGCGAGCAGAAACGTGTTGGTCGAGGCGGCGCGGATTGCGCGCGGCGCCATCCGTGACGTCGCCCAGGTCAACGCCGACGAGCTCGATGCGCTGATCCTGCCCGGCGGCTACGGCGCCGCCAAGAATCTGTGCACCTTCGCGGTGGCCGGCCCCGACTGCACCGTCAACCCGGACGTCGCGCGGCTGGTGCGGGCGGTGCACGCCCAGGGCAAGCCGATCGCCGCGGAGTGCATCGCGCCGGCGCTGCTCGCGAAGCTGCTCGGCGAGAGCACGCCGCAGCTCACCATCGGCAATGACCCGGGGACCGCCGGCGCCCTCGAGAAGATGGGGGCCCGGCACGTCGCCTGCCCGGTCAGCGAGCTCGTCGTGGATCGCGAACACAAGCTGATCTCGACCCCGGCCTACATGCTCGCCGGGCGGATCGCCGAGGCTGCCGAGGGCATCGAGAAGGCGGTGGACGCGCTGCTCGAGATGGCCTAGCCCGCATGTCTCACCGCCCTCCTGACTCGCGGCGAAGGTGACTGGTAGGCGGTGCCACAGGAGGTCGCTGAGAAATGCGGGTTGTGGAGAGAAGTTGGTATCTGGCGCAGTCGGGTCGGCAGGCGCGAGGAGGGTCAGGGGGCGGGCAGCAGCCCTTGCGCGGCGATCTGCTCGGCCACTGCGGTGGCGATGATCGCGTAGCCCTCGGCCGTGAGGTGGTGGTCCTGCGGGGGGTCGGGCGAGATCAGCAGCCGTCTCAGGAAGTCGTCGCCGGGGGCCAGGCGGCGGGCGAGCAGGACCGGTCGCAGGTCGACCAGCGGCACCCCGTCGCGCTCGGCGAGCCGGTTGACCCGGTCCGAGTTCTCGTAACCGGGCCCGGCAGGGTCAGCGAGTGCCTGTGAGCTCCACAGCAGCGGCAGGTTGGCGACGATCAGTGGGGTGTCCCGCTCGGCACACGCCCGGAACAGGCGCTCGAGGCGGTCCTCGGTCACCGGCCAGTGGCGCGAGCCGAGTGAGCTCAGGTCACCGCGGCGGCGCAGGCGGCCGATGTCAGCGCGCGCCAGCCAGCGGTAGATCGCCGACCGAGCGAGCACGCCCTTGAGCCGGTACGGCACCGGCAGCGCGTCTCCATAGAGCACCCGGAAAGTCGGGTCGTACTGGAAGGCCTCGCCGATCTCGTCGTTGCCGTAGTAGAGCAGGACCACGAGGTCGGGGTCGAGCGCAAAGCCGGCGCGTTCGAGCCACGCCAGCTCCTGGCCGGTGTGGTAGCCGGGCACGCCGAGGTTGGCCACCTCGACGCGTCGACCGTCCCGGCGCAGCAAGGCCTCGAGCTGCGCCGCGAACGTCTCGTCCTCGTCGACGCCGAGTCCGAACGCGAACGAGTCGCCGAGCACCACCACCCGCTGCCCGCCGGCCGGGCGCTGCGGGCTGAGCTCTCCGCCGCGCAGGCCGAGCGAGCTGACCCGGTAGCGGCGGCCGTCGAGCTCCATGTCGAAGCCCGGCGTCAGCCGGTAGCGCAGGCGCTCGTCGCCGTCCCTGGTGAACAGGCCGCCCTCGGCGAGCGGGTAGTAGGTGGGGAAGATCTCCCGCTGCTCCTGGCGCTCGATCGGCCGCGGGTCGCGGATCACCCGCACCGCCAACTCGGCCACGACCAGCGTGAGCGCCGACACTGCGGCGGCGAGCAGCAGGCGGGGCAGGATGCGAGGTTTCGCCACCCGGAGAGTATAGGCGCCGTCGAACGGCCGGTGCGGCCGTCCGCCGGCAGACGCGCTACCAGTAGCGCTCGACGAAGATCTCGCCGGGGCAGCGGCGGCTGTGCTCCCGATACCCCTCACCGGTCAGCAGGACGCTCATGTCCTCGATCATCTGCGGGTTGCCGCACAGGAACACGCTGGTCGACTGCGGGGTCGGCGGGAAGCCCCACGCGCGCTCGATCGCGCCGTCGCGCCACGCCTCGAGCACGTGGCCGACGCGGCCGTGCCATGGCCGGACCTCGCCGCCAGGCCGGCTGATCGTCGGCAGGTAGCTGAGGCCGGCATTCTGCCGCTCTATGGTCAGAAGCTCGGTGTGGTAGCCGAGGTCCCACGAGTGGCGCGCGCCGAGCAGCACCGCGATCCGCCGGGCAGGAGCGACGGGCAGCATCGTCCGCAGCATGCTCATGTACGGTGCCAGCCCGGTGCCGGTGGCAACCAGCACGAGGTGGCTGTCCGAGCGCGCCTCATCGAGCGTGAAGGCGCCCGTGACCTTGGGGCCGAGCCAGATCCGGTCTCCCGGGTCGAGAGCGAACAGCCTGGGGGTCAGCTCCCCCGACCGCACCAAGTTGATGAAGAACTCGAAGTACTCCCGCGCCACCGACGACGATGCGATCGAGTAGGCCCGCCGGATCATCCATCGCGGGTTCGATCTCTCCTCCTCCGGGTCGGCGGCCGCGCAGCGGACCGCCTCCGCGGGCAGCCCGAGAACCGCGAACTGGCCAGGCGTGAACTCGGGGAGCTCCCAGCCGTCGGCGGCGACGCGCAGCACCATCAGGCCGGGTGCGACCTCGGCCTTGTTGACGACGACGGCGTTCAGCGGATGTCTTTGCTCGGTCACGGTGACAGTGTAGCGATCGCCCCGGGGGTTGTCGCCACGACGGCGGACACCGGGGCGGCGCCCACGACGTCGTCCTCAACCCGTCCGCCGGCGGCGTCATTCCGCGCGGCACGCCCGACCCGGCTACACTGGGGCCCGGTGTGTCCGTGGGCACCGTGTTCGCGTCGCTGCTGCAGTTCCTCATCGCCTGCCTGATCCTGGCCGGCGCCGAGGCCATCTACGTGCTGCTCGGGTTCGGCGCCGGTATGGTCGCGGTCGGCCTGCTCGCCCTGGTCGTGCCCGAGCTGCGCGACGTCGTCGTCATCTTGCTGCTGGTCAACCTGCCGGCCGAGGCCTGGGTCGTCGCCTCGTCGTGGCGCCGCATCTCCTGGCGTGGCGTGCTGCTGGTCATGGCCGGCGTCGCGGCCGGCATCCCGCTCGGCAGCTGGCTGCTGTCGGCGGGCGATCTCGGCGCGCTGCTGAACCTGCTCGCCGTGGTGATGGTGGTGGTGGGCGGCGTCTTCCTGCTCATGCCCGACCGGCTGCCGCGGTCGGTCCCGGCCTGGACCGCCCCTCCGGTCGGCCTGGTTTCCGGCGTCCTGACCGGGCTGTTCGGCACCGGCGGCCCGCCCCTCATCTTCTACTACCAGCTCCGAGGCGCCGACAAGACCGCCTTCCGCGGCACCCTGATGGCGATCTTCCTGCTGATGACCCTGATACGGGTCCCGTCCTACGCCGTCTTCGGGCTGATCACGGCGCCCAGGATCTGGTCCTCCCTCGCCCTGGTCCCGGCGTCAATGCTGGGCGCGTTCCTCGGCAACCGCATCCACCTGCGGATCGACGAAGCGACCTTCCGGCGCCTGGTGAGCGCCGCCCTGGTCGTCATCGGCCTGACGCTGCTCGCCCGCGGCGTCTGATCTCCGGGGTCGCGCCCTGCTTCCCGTTACTCCCGAGCCAGCTTCCGCTTCCGCCCCGGGGGGCGAGGCGAGGGCGATGGGCGCCCGTCCCCCGGGCGTGCCATCTTTGGCGATTTCGGGGGTGGCGGTCCTCCTGAAGAAGGGTTCGAGGCCCGAAATCGCCAAAGGTGGCTTCCTCGGGGAGCGCGTCCAGAGAATCGGCGCGAAGCGCGCTCGAGGATCGAGCGAACGAGCGGGGCCGGGAACGGGCACGGGAACGGGTGGAGCGCTACCCCCTGGCCCCCAACCCCTTCGGATACCCCGTGATTCTCCGGATCTCCTCATACAGCGGCCGCAGCCGGGCGTACATCTTGAGGTAGACCTCGTGGTAGAGCGCCTGATAGATCTCGTGGCTCGTCGGGTCCGGCTCGAACTGGCGGCCGCGCCGGGTCATCTCGGCGACCGCGGTCCCAAAGTCCCGGTGCAGGCCGAGGCCCACCGCCGCATCGATCGCCGCTCCCAGACCGGAAGCCTCGTAGACGTGGGGGCGTGCCGCCGGCAGGCCGAAGATGTCGGCCGTGAGCTGCATCGCCGCGTCGCTCTGCGAGCCGCCGCCGGCGACCCGGATCTCGGTCAGCGGGACGCCGCTGCGCCGCTGGCAGCGCTCGCCCCCTTCCCGGAGCCCGTACGCCAGGCCCTCGAGGATCGCCCGGTAGAGGTGGGCGCGGGTGTGGACGTCGCCGAAGCCGATCACCGCCCCTTTGGCCTCCGGCCCCGGCACCTTGACGCCGGGCGACCAGTAGGGCTGCAGCACCAGGCCCATCGAGCCCGGCGGCACGGCGCGCACCAGCTCATCGAAAAGCTCCTCCGGCGCGATGCCGCGCTCCTCCGCGATCCGCTGCTCGCGGTGTCCGAACTCGCGCTTGAACCACGACACCATCCAGTAGCCGCGATTGATCTGCACCTCGAGCGTGTAGGCCCCGGGCACCGCCGCCGGGTAGGGCGGGATCATCGGGATCGCCTCGACGTAGCGCCGGTGCGTGGTGTTGATGCTGGCCGCGGTGCCGTAGGACAGGCACGCGACCTGGGGCTCGAGGCAGCCGGCGCCGATGACCTCGCACGCCTTGTCGGCGGCCGCCGCCACCAGCGGCAGGCCCGCGGGGATGCCGGTCGCCGCTGCTGCCGCCGACGTGATCTCGCCCAGCACCTCGCCGGGTGGCACCAGCTCGGGCAGCATCTCGGGCTCGATCGCCAGCGCCCGCCACTTCCAGTCGCGCGCGCCGGCCCAGCGCAGGCGGCGGTAGTCGAACGGCACGTAGCCGACCTGGCAGCCGACCGAGTCGACGAAGCGGCCGACCAGCCGGTGGGTCAGGAAGCCGGACAGGAACAGGTACTTCGCGGTGCCCTTCCAGACCTCGGGCTGGTGGGCGTGGATCCAGTTGGCCTCGGCCTCGGCCTGGAAGTAGGCCACGGTCTCGGCCATCCGCGCCAACCGGAAGGCAACCCCCCAGGCGCCGCCGACCGGCGCCAGACCCTCGGTGCGGCGCTGGTCGAGCCAGACGATGGCCGGCCGCAGCGGGGCGCCGTGCCGGTCGACGTTGACCATGGTCGCCCGCTGCGTGGTCAGGGCGACCCCCGCCACCGCCTCCCTGGGCACCGGGGACGCGGCCCACAGCTGCCGGCACGCCTCGCCGAGCGAGCGCCAGTAGAGCTCCGGGTCCTGCTCCGCCCAGCCCGGCCGCGGCGAGGTGTAGGGCTCGACCTCGACGCGCGCCTTGTGGACGAGCGTGCCTTTCGGGTCGAAAAGCAGCGCCCGCACGCTCTGGGTGCCGTGGTCGATGGCCAGGATGTGGTCGCCGCCCGCCATGGCCGCCTCCGCTATCGCCGGGTTCCGCGCACCAGTTGTACCGCAGTGGGCGCCGCCGCACCAGCACCCCGGTCCAGGCGCCGGGGGGCCGGGCTCGGGTACGATCTGATCGATGGGGGACTCCGACCGGCACCCCGCGCCACGGCGCCGCACCGGCCGGGCCGCGATCGCGGCCGCGGCGTGGGCCGCGCTCCTGTACGCGAGCATCCCCCTGGTGCGTCCGGTCCAGCAGCGGCTGTTCAGTGCGATCGGGTCGGCCTGGATCATCGTCATGGTCCTCGTCGCGGTCGCGGCGGCAGTCGCAATCGCCGTCTTCCTGGTGCGTCGCTCGCAGCGACCAACCTCGCCCTTCGACATCGTCTGGCTCGCGGCAATCGGGACCATTGCCGCAGCGATCGCCTGGCACCTGCGAGAGCGGCCCGAGGAGTCAGTCCACCTGCTCCAGTTCGGCGTGCTGGCGGTGCTGCTCTTCCGGGCGCTCCGCCCGGCCGAGCCGGACGTCGCGATCCTTCTGTCAGTGGTGCTGCTGGGGACCCTGGTCGGCACCGTCGACGAGATCATCCAGTGGATCGTGCCGGGGAGGTTCTGGGACCTCCGGGACGTGGCGGTCAACGCCGGCGCCTGCGCGCTGACCTCCGCCGCCCTGTGGCGGATCGACCCCGGGCCGTGGCGGCACCCCCTCCCGTCCCCGTCGGTGAGCCTGGCGGTGCGCCTCGCGGCGGCCCTCCTCCTGCTGCTCACACTCTGCCTGGCCAACACCCCCGAGCGAGTCGCCTGGTACTCCGAGCGGGTCCCCGGCCTGGGGCTGCTCGCCCGCGCCGACAACGCCATGGCCGAGTATGGCTACCGGCACCGGCTGCCGGGCATCGGCGAGATGCAGTCCAGGCTGACGCTTGCCGATCTCGAGGAGCAGGACCGGACCCGTGCCGGCGAGGTCGCAGCGCTGCTCGACCGCTACCCTGAGGGCAGCTATGCGAGATTCCTGCGGGATCACTCCGAGATCGGCGACCCTTTTCTCTATGAGGCCCGCGTCCATCTCTTCAGCCGTGATGTGCACCTCCGCGATCTGAGGGCCGCGCCGGCCGGGTCGGCGGCGGCGCGCGAGCTTGCGACCATTGCGCTCAGGGAGCAGCAGCTGCTCGAGCGGGTGTTCGGCAACACCCTGGCCCGCTCCAGCTTCAACCTGAAACCGCAGCGGCGGCAGCTGCTCGAGCAGCTGTATGACCCCGGGCGGCCGTTCGTCAGCGCCTCCGCCGCCCACCTGATCACCGCCATCGGCGAGCGCCCGCTGCGGATCCTCCTGCTCGCTGCGGCCGCTGCCCTGCTGGCGATCGACGCCGTCGTTCGCCGCCGGCCCACGAGGGAGGCCGCAGCATGAAGCGATCACGACCGGAACTGACGAGACGAGAGGTGCTGGCGCTGGGTGGCGTCGTGCTGGCCGGCCTACCGGTTCGCTCGAGCTGGGCCGCACCGGGCGCCGCCGGCGAGGCGTTCCGGATCGTGTTCTACACCGACGTGCACGCCCGGGTCGAGTGGGAGACCCCGCGCGCCCTCGCGATGGCGGCCGCTGCGATCAACGCCCACCGGCCCGAGCTGGTGGTCGCCGGCGGCGACCTGATCACCGACGGCTTCCAGTCGTCAGCCGCGACGGTCGAGCCGCGCTGGCAGGCCTACCTCGAGATGCACCGCGCGCTGCGGCCCCGGGTCGAGCCGGTCCTCGGCAACCACGACCTGGTGGCGGCGATCCCGGAGGACGGCACGCCGCCGAGCGCCGACCCGCGCCTCCAGTTCCGCCGCGCCTTCTCACTCGAGCGCACTTACCGGTCGGTCGAGGCGGGCGGCTACCGGCTGCTGATCCTCGACTCGATTTCGGTGGTCGGTGGCGACGACAAGTACCACGGCCGGATCGAGCCCGACCAGCTGCGCTGGCTGGCGAGTGAGCTCGAGGCCATCGACCGCTCGACCCCAATCGTCCTGGCGAGCCACCTGCCGCTGCTCACCGGCTTCTACCAGGCCACCGAGGGCGCCACCGCCGCCGCGCCCGCCAACCGGGTGGTGGTCAACAACCGGGAGGTCCTCGAGCTGTTCGCGGACCACAACCTGCTGCTCGTGCTGCAGGGCCACCTCCACGTCGCCGAGATGCTGCGCTGGCGGGGAACCACCTTCGTCACCGGCGGCGCGCTGTGCGGCAAATGGTGGCGCGGGTCATGGCACGGCACCGGCGAGGGCTACGGCGTGATCACCCTGCGCCCGGACCGCGTCGACTGGGAATACCACGGCTACGGCTGGAAGGCGGTGAGGCCGTGACGGCGGTGATACGTGATAGGTGATACGTGATACCGGCCCCCTCCCGGATTCGCGCGCCGCGAGGCGAAGGGTCCCCGTTCCCGATGATCCCCTTCCGCTTCCGTGCCCGTTCTGGTCACTGCGGCTCGTTCGGCTCGACCGGCGGCGGAACCACGGCCGCTGCCTCGAAGAGATCGAAGTCCGGGTGGAACTGGGCCAGGAACTCCACGCTGTACGCCCGGTACAGCACCCACACCGGAAGCAGGATCACCGTGCCGACATAGGGAATCAGCACGATGCAGCAGGTGAACAGGCAGAGGATCAACACCATCATCTGGAGGGCGATCGCGGCGAGGCAGATCACGACGACATAGGCGATGAACCAGCCGGGAAACCGCTTGAACCAGGGCAGCAGGGTCCGCCACGCCGCCGTGGCCGACAGGTCGAAGCGGTGCATGATGGGGATGACGAAGCCCTCGAGCAGGACCACGATGAAGAGCGCCACCACCGCGACCACCGCCAGCGCCAGCGCCCCGAGCAGGATGGCGGCGATCGACAGGCCGCGCAGCGTTTCGCCAAGGGTCGCCGCCGCCGCCGGCAGGACGACCGCGGCCAGCACCGCCAGCACGAGCGCCAGCACGATGACCGCAAAGCCGAGCCGCCACCAGAATAGAGAGTCGCCCAGCCGCCCGAGGCGCTGCCACGGCTCGACGATCACCGCCCGCTCGTGCACGACGTTGTCGAGAAAGACGAGCTTCCCGCGCGAGCTCACCCAGAGCAGCGCGATGAGGATGGCAACCGCGACCACCACCCCAACCAGGGCAAGCGCCATCCACACGGGGTGATTGGTGATCGCGTCCGTCAGCCTCTCGAGCTCGTATGGCAGCACCTCGTGGTCACCAACCCGGTCCGAGGCGTTGCCGGCAAGCTTCGCGCCGAGGTCGCCGCTCGCGAGACCGGCGAGCCACGCCGAGAAGCCGAGCACCAGCCAGCGGCCGAGCTCGAAGGGCGAGAACAGCATCCGCCGCATCCGCTCCCAGGCGCGCGACAGCGGTTCCACGAACGAGATCTGCATCTGGCCTCCTGGACGCGACCGATTCTAGCCCCTTCGGGCACCGTCATCGATCCTTCCACGCAGAGAAACGAGAGTCCGCCGTTTCGGGTTCAGGTTGGTGGCAACGGGTGAGGTCAACGCGTTCACCCGCTTCCGCGCACGAGCCCGAATCCAGGCGGTCGTGTCCGACCGTCAGCATCCATCGGAAGCGAAAGGGTGCGCGGAAGCTGGCGGGGTCCCCGCCCGCGGATACCAGGCTCTCTCAGTGGTCACACGAGCGAGGCGGCCAGCAGCTCCGCCATGTGCAGCGGCTGGACATCGGTCAGGTAGCGGACCTGTGCCCGGCAGCTCGTGCCGCAGGCCACCACCCGCGTGCCCTCGGGCAAGGCCGTGATCGCCTCGACCAGGGGAGAGGCCACGGCCCGCGACAGTGCCTGCTTGGAGGCCATCATGCCGAAGGCCCCGGCCATCCCGCAGCAGCCGGTGGCGAGCAGCTCGGCCCGCGCGCCCGGGATCCGCTGCGCGAGCCGCGGCAGCAGGCGGGCGTCGCCGAGGGCCTTGACGTGGCAGTGGCCGTGGATCGCCACCCGCAGGCCGTCTCCGTGGAAGGCCAGCGCCCCGGGTTGCGAGCCGAGCAGTCCGGCCAGCAGCTCCTCGAAGAGGACGCAGCGGCCGGCGACCTCGCCGGCGCCGGGGATCCGGAACTGCCGGTACTCGTCGATGAACATCGAGTAGCAGGACGGCTCGAGGAAGACGATCGGCGCGCCCTCCGCCAGGCCGCGCAGGAGCGCGATGTTGTGCTCGCCGAGCCGGCGCGCCTCGCCGAGCAGACCCCGGCTCGCCGCCGGCCGGCCGCAGCAGCGCCGACCCTTCGCCAGCAGCACCTCGTAGCCTGCGGCCTCGAGCACCTTCACCGCAGCGCGGCCGATCCCGGGCTCGTGGTAGCGGACCCAGGTGTCGTCCCACAGCACGACGCGGCCCCTCCTGCCGGGCGAAGGCCGCGGCCGGGCGGCGAACCAGCGGTCGAAGCGCTGCCCTGCGAACGCGGGCAGCGGGCGGGCGGGGTCGAAGCCGAGCGCGGCTGCGACCAGCCGGCGGCCGGGCGCCGAGCCGGCGATGGCGTTGGCGAGCCACGGCAGGCTCGAGCCGAGGCGGCCGAGGGCATCGGCCGCGGCGATCACCTGGTCGCGCAGCGGCACGCCGACCTGCCGGTGGCGGGCATGCAGCAGCTCGGCCTTGAGCAGCGTCAGGTCGACGTTGGACGGGCACTCGCGGCGGCAGGCCCTGCAACTCAGGCAGTTGTCGAGCGCCTCGGCGAGCTCCTCGGAGCTCAGATCGCCGCCGCCCAGCCGGCCCTCGAGCACGGCCCGGATGGTGTTGGCCCGGCCGCGCGTCGACTGGACCTCCTCGCCGGTCGCGATGAAGGTCGGGCACATGGTGGGCGTGTCCTTGCGGCAGCCACCGCAGCCGTTGCACTGCTCGAGGTTGCCGACGAAGGACCGGTCACGGTCGACGAAGCCGATCAACTCGCCGAACGACAGCACCAGGTCGGAGCCGACACCCAGCCGGAGGTCGCGGTCGATGCGGTAGCGGCCGTCATCAACCACCTTGCCCGGGTTCAGCAGGTTGCCGGCATCGAACAGCCGCTTGATCGCGGCCGTCGCGGCGACGAGCTCCGGACCGATCTGCTGCTCGAGGTACTCGGTGCGCGCGATGCCGAGCCCGTGCTCGGCGGCCAGCGAACCGCCGAACTGCCGGCAGAGGTCGGCGACCTCGTCGGCAACCCTACGCAGCTTCGCGACATCCTCGGCGCGGTGCAGGTCGAGGACCGGCCGCACGTGCAGCTCGCCGGACGCCACGTGGCCGTAGAAGGAGGCGGCCAGACCGAGCCGGTCGACGATCTCGTGGAGTCCCGCCACGTAGGCGGGCAGGTCGCGCGGCCTCACGCAGACGTCCTCGATGCCGGTGACCGGCTTGGCCGGCCCGGGGAGTGCGGTGAGCAGCGACAGGCCGGCGCGGCGCACGCCCCACACCAGCTCCTGCTCGGCCGCGCCACGGAGCACCATGCAGCGCAGCCCGAGCCGGCACCCAACCAGCTGCTCGAGCTGATCGTCCGCCTCGCCGAAGAACTCGACCAGCAGGATCGACTCGCAGGGCTGCTCGTCGAGCCCGAGCAGGGCCCGAGCGGCCGCAAACTCGCGCTGGCCTCGGGTCTGGTCGACGAGCGGGCGGTCGATGTGCTCGATCGCCGCCGGTGCGAGCTCGAGCAGCTCCACCGCGGACGCCATGGCCTCGGCCACCGAGGCGAAGAACACCACGCCGAGCGCGCGGCGCGCGGGCATCGGCACAACCCCTATCACCGCCGAGGTCACCGCCGCGAGCGTGCCCTCGCTGCCGCACAGCAAACGCGTGAGGTCGCCGGGGTGCCGGAGGACCTCGTCGAGGCCGTAGCCCGGCCAGCGCTTGACGAGCAGGTCGGGCAGGCGCTCCCGAATCGCGGGGGTGTGACGCGCCACGACCCGGTCGACCTCTTCGCGCAGCTCGGGAAGCCCGGTGCCGTCGCGCGCGACGAGCGCCACGGTGCCCTCCGCCAGCACCACCTCCAGGCTCTCGACGTGGTCGACGGTGGTGCCGTAGACCGGCGCGCGGGCGCCGGAGGAGTTGCTGGCGATCATCCCGCCCAGGGTTGCCCGCGACGAGGTGGCGACGTCCGGCCCGAACCACAGGCCATGCGGCCGCAGGAAGTCGTTGAGCTGATCGAGCACCACCCCGGCGCCGACGCGGACGGTCCGGCGCTCGAGATCGAGGTCGTCAATCCACCGGCTGTGCCGGGCCAGGTCGACGACCACGCCGTCGCCGAGCGCGCCGCCGGCCAGGCCGGTGCCGGCGCCGCGGGGAATCACGGAGAGACCGGCTGCCGCCGCCGCGCGCACCACCGCCGAGGTCTCGACCGCCGAGCGCGGGAAGGCGACCGCGCGCGGCTCGATCCGGTAGATCGAAGCGTCGGTGGCGTACAGCGTCCGGGTCAAGGCGTCAGTGCGGACCTCGCAGCCGCTGTCGGCCAGGAACCGGCGCTGGTGGTCGGAGAGGGTCGCCATGGGGACATTGTAGTGATAGGTGATAGGCGATAGGTGATAAGGCCCTCTCCCGCTTCCGCGCCCGGGAGGCGAGGCGAGTACGCGGAAAGCGCGTCCTGCGGGCGTGCCATCTTGGGCGATTTCGGGACTACGTTCTTCCCGGAAACGTGCCTGCGGCCCGAAATCGCCAAAGGTGGCAACCTCGGGGGGCGCCTCCAGAGAATCGGCGCGCCTCGCTTGCGAGGGTGGCTCGACTGCGGAACAATGCGCTCCGCCATGGCTCATTTCTCCCGGCGCACCCCCGACGACCAGCGGCCGAACCGGCTCGCGGCCGCCCGGGCGCGCCTCGGCGAGCCGGAGCTCGACCTCACCGAGTCCAACCCAACCCGCTGCCGCCTGCCCTACCCCGAGGACCTGCTCGACGCGCTCGCCGACCCTCGCGGCCTCGCCTACCAGCCGGAGCCGAAGGGCCTGCTCGAGGGCCGCGCTGCGGTCGCGCGGCAGTACCTCGGCTGGGGCATCGAGCTCGAGCCGGAGCGCATCATGCTCACCGCCTCGACCAGCGAGGCCTACGGCTTCCTGATGCGGCTGCTCGCCGACCCTGGCGACCGGCTGCTGGTGCCGACGCCGTCCTACCCGCTGTTCGACCAGCTCGCCCGCCTCGAGGCGGTCTCGCTGGTGCCCTACGCCCTCGACGTCGACGACGGCTGGCGGCCCGACCTCGGCGCGCTCGCCGCCGCGCCCGAGGGCTGCCGGGCGCTGGTCGTGGTCCACCCCAACAACCCGACCGGGTCGTTCATCGCGCCGGAGGATGCTGGGCGCCTCGCCGAGCTGTGCCGCGCCCGCGGCTGGGCGCTGATCGCCGACGAGGTCTTCCTCCCCTATCCCCTCGACGGCGGGCCCGGCTGCGATCGGTCGTTCGCGGCGACCTCGGTTTGCCTGACCTTTACCCTGGGCGGCCTCTCCAAGAGCATCGGCCTGCCCCAGCTCAAGCTCGGCTGGATCGCTGTCTCGGGTCCGACCGAAGAGCTTCCCGCCGCCATCGCCCGCCTCGAGTACGTGGCCGACGCCTACCTGTCGGTGGGCACGCCGGTGGCGCTGGCGGCGCCGTATCTTCTCGAGCGTGGCCTGCCGGTGCAGCGCGCCATCGCCAGCCGCTGCCGCGCCAACCTGGCTCGCCTGCGCGAGCTGGCCAGCACGGCGCCGGCCGTCACCGTGCTGCCGGCCGGCGGCGGCTGGAGCGCCGTGCTGCGGGTGCCGTCACTCGTTGACGACGAGGAGCTCGCCATCCACCTGCTCGAGGCCGCGAGCGTTGCCGTCCATCCGGGCTACCTGTTCGAGATGCCTGGCGAGGGCTACCTGGTGGTCAGCCTGCTGCCGCCGGAGGAGTTCTTCGCCGAGGGCGTGCGGCGGGTGCTGGCCGCCGTGGACGCGCTGGTCGGCGGCTGATCCGCACGCCGCGAGCCCGCATCCCTCTCCGTCCGTCATCGTGAGCGAGCTGTCCGGCAGGACGGCGACTCGAAGGCCCCCCGATGAAACGCGGGACGCGGACAGCGACTCGGGCACTGGCACGGAAACGGACACGGGCACGGGGATATACTTTCGGTCTGATGCAGACCACGACGCGACGCATCGGCGGGTGGGGTTTCGAGGGAGAAGTCTACCCGCCGTCGCCGCAGCTCGTCGAGTGGCTCGAGCGGCGGGTCGGGCCGCCCGGTCCCCCGCTCGCCCCGGGCCCATGTCAGCCGCCGCAGCTCCCGGCCCGGCCGCTGCCGCGACTGGCGAGCGACGTCAGCTCCGACTCCAGGGACCGCCTCGCCCACTGCCGCGGCCAGGGCCTGGTGGACGTCATCCGCCTGCGCAGCGGTCTGATCCCGGCGCTGCCGGACGGCGTCTGCCGCCCGGCTGACGCTGCCGCGGTTGCCGCCATCCTCGGCGAGTGCCGGCGGGCCGGCGTGCGAGTGATCCCCTGGGGCGGTGGCACCTCGGTGACCGGCGGCGTCAACGTGGTCGCCGACTCCTCGCCGGTGCTCATCCTGGAGCTCGAGAGGATGGCCGGCATGTCCCGGCTCGACCCGGTCTCCGGGCTCGCCACCTTCTCACCCGGCACGACCGGCCCCGCGGTCGAGGCCGCCCTCGCCGAGCACCGGCTGACGCTCGGCCACTTCCCCCAGTCGTGGGAGCTCTCCACCGTCGGCGGCTGGGTCGCCACCCGCTCGGCCGGTCAGGAGTCGCTGGGCTACGGCCGGATCGAGGACATGGTGGCCGGGCTCGAGCTGGTGGCCCCGGCGGGACGGCTCCGGCTGCCCGAGCGCCCCGCCTCGGCGGCCGGCCCTGACCTGCGCCAGCTCGTGCTCGGCAGCGAGGGCCGCTTCGGGGTGATCACCGAAGCGACGCTGCGCGTCCGCGCTCGACCCGCGACGACCATCGTCGAAGGCGCCCTGTTGCCCGGCCTCGCGGCGGGCCTCGATGTGGTGCGCGAGCTGGTGGTGAGCGGGGCGCCGCTGACGCTGGTCCGGCTGTCCGACGCCAACGAGACCCAGATGGCGATGGCGATCGGTCTCGCCGCGTCGGCCGGAGCCAGCCTGGTGCGGCGCTACCTGGCCCTGCGCGGCCTGGGCGAGGAGGCCTGCCTGCTGCTCTACGGCAGCTCCGGCGAGCGTGCCTGCGTCCGCGACGTCCTGCTGTGCGGGCGGGCCACCGTGCGCGCCCACCGCGGCGTGGTGCTGGGCGCCAGGCCCGGCCGCCACTGGCTGCGCGACCGCTTCCGCCACCCCTACCTGCGCGAGTCGTTGCTCGACCTCGGCTGGGCGACCGACACGCTCGAGACCGCCGCGCCGTGGTCCGCTGTCGCGGCGGTGCGGGAGCAGCTGGTGGCTGCCATAGCCGGCGCGCTGGCCGGCGGCGACGAGCGGGTGGCAGTGCTCTGCCACGTCTCGCATCCCTACCGCGACGGCGCCTCCCTGTACTTCACGTTCTTCTTCCGCTGCGCCGCCGACCCGGAGGCGACCATCGCGCGCTGGGCGACCGTCAAGCGGGCCGCCAGCCAGGCCCTGGTGGACGCCGGCGTCACGCTCAGCCACCACCACGGTGTCGGTCAGTGGCACGCGCCGTGGTTCGAGCGCGAGGCGGGCGTGCTCGGCCGGCGAGTCCTCGCTACCGTGGCCGCCGACATGGATCCCGATGGCACCCTCAACCCGCACGTGCTGCTGGACCCGGAGGACCGGCTGGAGGTGTGACGGTGTTCCACCCGCAGTGGCGCGAGACGGCGCTCGCCTCCCTCGACGAGGCCTACGACCTGGTGGTGGTCGGCGCCGGCATCACCGGCAGCGGCATCGCTCTCGACGCCGCGCAGCGCGGCCTGCGGACGCTGCTGGTCGAGCGCGACGACGTCGGCGCCGGCACCTCCTCCCGCTCGTCCAAGCTGATCCACGGCGGGCTGCGCTACCTCAAGCAGATGCAGTTCCGAATCACCCGGCTGGCCTGCCGCGAGCGCGACCGGATGCTCAGCCTCAGCCCCCACCTGGTATTCCCCATCCGCTTCCTCTACCCGGCCTACCGCGGGGACCGCACGCCCGGCTGGCAGATCGACTTCGGCCTGTGGATGTACGACCGGCTGACCGGCCGCCCCGACCGGCACGCCCAGCTCGCGGCCGAGGAGCTCGCTGCGCTTGCGCCCGGGCTCGACATCAGCGAGCTCGACCGCGGCCTGGCCTACAGCGATGCGATGGCCGACGACGCGCGGCTGACCCTGGCGGTGGCCGCGACCGCCCACCACTATGGCGCCCACCTGCTGACGCGCTGCGAGGTCACCGGCGCGCAGCGGGAGGCGGTTGGCGGTGCAATCGCCGGGGTGCTGCTCCACGACCTCACGGATGGGCGCACCCACCGGGTCCGCGCGCGGCTGGTTGTCAATGCCACCGGGGCCTGGACCGACGCCCTCCGCAGCCGGCTCGGCCTCGCCGGCAGCCGGGTGCGGCCGTCGCGCGGCATCCACCTCATCATCGCCCGCGACCGGCTCCCGATCGAGGCCGCGGTGACCCTGCTGGCGCCCGACGACGGCCGCCCGGTGTTCCTCATCCCCCACCCGGAGGGCGTGCTCGTCGGCACCACCGACCACTACCACGACGGCACGCTGGACGACCCGCGGCCGACCGCCGCCGAGGTCGACTACCTGCTGCGCGCCGCAGCCGCCGCGTTCCCGGGCCGGCATCTGACTCTGGCCGACGTGCGCGGCACCTTCGCCGGACTGCGCCCGATCCTCGACACCCACGCCGACGACCCCTCGGAGGCGACCCGCGAGGAGGGGATCTGGGATGAGGACGGCGCGCTGTCGGTGGCCGGTGGCAAGCTCACCACGTGGCGCAGCACCGCCGAAGAGGCGGTCGACGCCGCGCTCCGGCTGATGCCCGAGGAGGAGGCCCGCCGCTTCGCTCCCTGCGCCACCAAGGGCACGCCGCTCTCGGGCTTGGCACCGACCGACCTCGCCGAGCGGCTGATGAGGGCCTTCGAGGTCGATGCCGCGGTGGCCCGGGGCATGGCCCGCCGGCTCGGCGCCCTGGCTTGGACCACGGCGGCCGCCGCCCGCCGCCACTCCGAGCTCCGGCCGGTGGCGCCGGACACCGACCTCTGCCCGGCCGAGGTACGCGCCCACCTCAGGTGGGGCGCCGTGATCCACCTCGAAGACCTCCTGCTGCGGCGGGTGCGGCTCGGGATGTGGGACCCCGAGCAGGCGGTCGCCATGCTGCGGCCGCTGCGGCCGATCCTGCGCTCCGAGATGGGCTGGGAGTGGCGGCGCTGGAAGGACGAGGAGGACCGGTTCCTCAGCGCCCTCGAGGGCTGGACGATGGCAGGAGTCCGAGGGTAGCGATACCAGCGGGTCGATCCACCCAACCGTGCCTGTGCCAGACTGTGCCTCGATGTCGGTACGGCCTCCCGGAAACGAAGACGGGCACCGAGACAGGCAGGGGCTTCAGGTGCGCGACGGGTCGGCCGCCCAGGGTCAACGTCTCCCTGGCCACCAGCGCCACGGGTTGTAGCGCAGCTCGACGGTGTGCTCGCCGGCGGGTGACACGACGCCGAGGCCCGCAAGGTTGGCGCGCACGAGCGGCGCTGGCCGCCCGTCGACCGCAGCCCGCCACCCCGGCGCCCATGGTCGCGCCGCCACCACCAGGCATGGGCCGTCGCAGCTTGCGACCGCCCGCAGCCGCGGTCCGTCCGAGCTCAGGGAAACCAACTCGTGGCGCACCGCCCCCACCGGGGCGGTCCCCGCCGGGACGACCGCCTCGCGGGCGAAGTCGAGCTGCTCGGAGGCGAGCAGCCGCCAGCCATCGCCCTCGCCCAGGGCATGCGCGCGGCCCACGACCCGGACCTCGGGCAGCCAGTGCGGGTTGGCCCAGATCGCGCCGCTGCCGTCCGACCAGACTTGCTCCCAGCCCGCCGCTTCACCGCCTGGCGGGCTGACAAGGAAGCGCACCGACCAGGCGCCGCAGAGGCGCGGCGGAGCCGCCTGCAGCGGACCGCCGAGCATCGGATCGTGATCGCCGAGCGTCGCCATCAGGTCGACAAACGGCTGCGGCCGCAGCGGGTCGTAGGCGCGCAAATCGGGCATGCCGTAGCGAGCGGCGAGGTTCGGCGGCAAAGCGCCGTTGAGGCCGATCACCCGGCCGCCACGTTCGGCCTGAAGGTCGCGCAGCCGCTCGACGAGCGGCGGGTTCGGCAGCCGGTCAGCGACCGCAGCGGTCGGGTTGACGCCGAGGGCACAAAGGCCGAGCTCGACCGCCATCGCCGGCGCCAGCAGGCGCGGCCGTCGCAGCAGCGCTGTCACCAGCGCCGCGGCGGCGACGGTCAGTCCCACGAGCGCCAGATCGGCTGCGGCCAGACCCCGCGCCACCGCCGCGACCCCTATCGCCAGCAGCGCCGCCACGACAGCCGCGCGCCACACCGGGCGCAGCCGGCGTCCCCGCAACGAACCGTCGGCCGCCAGCGCCGTCCACACCGCGAGCGACCACGGCACCAGCACGACAAAACGCGGCAGCGTCATGTGGTCGAGCGGCGGCAGCCGCACCAGCAGCGCGTCGAGGGGCGGCAGCCGGTAGCCGAGCACCGCCGCCACCGCGAGCGACGCCAGCGCGGCCCACAGCGCCCGCCGGTGGCGCCGCCGCACCCGGCCGGCCGCCACCACCCCCAGCGCCAGCCCGCCCACCCCGCCGGCGGCGACGGCGTAGGGATAGGACCCCTTCCAGTCGCCGCGCCCGGGGTGGCCGAGAGCCATCGGCAGCAGCGCCTGCTGCACCGCCTGGAGCCGGAGCGACAGCGCCGGCCGGGCGAGGTTGGGACGCTCGGCGCGCACGACAGTCGCCCGTGACGAGGCCGCAGCCGCGCCGAGGGTTGGCCACGCCAGGGCCACCGCCACCGCGCCCGCGACCGCCGCGGCGGCGAGCAACCGCCGCCACCGCGCGGGGTGGAGGACGAGGCCGGCGAGACCGGCGGATCCGACCACGATCGCCGCAGTCTCCGGGTTGAGGCCGCTGCCGAGCAGCCAGCCGGCGAGCAGGCCCACGCCGAGCACCCGCAGCGGCCGCGGCCGCCCGCCCAGCAGCCAGGCGGCGGCCCACCACGCCCACGGCGTCAGGGCGACCACCCAGCCCATCGGCACGATCAGCCAGGCCATCAGGTAGGCGGAGCCGGCAAAGGCCGTCGCGCCCGCCGCGGCGGCCGGCCAGCGCAGCCGCCAACGCCGGCGCAGCAGGAGAAAGGCGCCGAGACCGGCGAGCTCGAGCTTCCAGAGCGCCATCACCGTGGTGCCGCGCTCGGCGCCCAGCGCCCACACCGGCAGGTTGAGCGGCGCCCAGACCCCGGTCTGGCCGTTGGCGAGCAGCGGCAGGCCGCCGCCGATCCGCTCGCTGACCAGCGGCAGCCGGCCGGCGAGCAGCTGGCGCCGCGTCTCCTCCATCCAGGGCTGGATCTGGCGCACCAGGTCGGACTGGGTCGGCTGGTCGGCAGTGGCGTCGCCCCACCGCCACTCGGTGAACGGCGGCGTCCCGCCCAGGCAGCGGACCGGGGACAGGTCGGCGCCGGTGACCAGCGCCGGGCCGACAGCCGCGGCGAGGAGCAGGTCGAGCAGCAGCTGGAGGCGCAGCAGCTCCCGCGACCGCTGCGCCATCCAGAGGTGGAGTGCGGCGAGTGGCGCCACCGTCCACAGCCAGACTGCCATCAGGCTGCCCATCTCACACCAGATCCGAGTCGCCCATCGTCACGTAGATCTTCGCCGCCATCGCCTTCAGATCCACCTCAGGGTCAAAGGCCCGCGCCACCATGGTGAGCTGGCCGGGCTCGGCCGCCTCCTGGAAGCCGCGCCGCTCGAGCCGCGCCTGGCCTTCCGCGTCGCCATTCAGCCACAGCTCCTCGACCTCAGCGCCGGTCTGGGCCGCCAGTCCGGCCGACAGGTGGCTCGCCAGCTCGAGGGCGCCGGGGTGCCGGTGGTCCCACACCAGATCCACCCAGCGCACCCGGCCGCCGTCGGTGCGAAAGGCGGCAAAGCCGACCGGATGGAACGAGAAACGCGGAAACAGGAGGAAGCGGTGGTAGCGCACCCCGGGCCGGCCGGCGAGGCGGCGGGCCGCATGGCGGGCGTCGCGCACCACCGCTACCGGGTACTGGTCGCCCACCCTCTGCCACAGCTCATCGAGCCGAGGCTCCCAGTCACGGGCCAGCTCGGCCCGGTACGCCCGCCGGCGCAGGCCCGCGGACGGGGCCGGTGGGCGTCGCGAGAAGTAGCGGACGGGCTGCGGCTCCATCGCGTCGTAGCCGAGCTGCAGCACGCCGAGCCGCAGCGGCCGCGGGCTCGGGAAGCCGAACAGCAGCGGCGACCGTCCGGAGCGGCCGAAGGCGTCGAAGAAGGCCTCGACGGTCTGCACCCACACGCCGCGGCGGGTGAAGCTCCCGCGCGCCTTGCGCGCCGAGTAGACGTCGACGATCTGGGAGGCGTTCCACATCCGGCCCTCGATCTGGAGACGCACCGGCACGCCCGCGTAGTGGGCGAGCACCTCACCCTCGCGCTCGGCGATCATGATCAGCCGACCATCAGGATCAGGCGGGAACTTCCAGGCCCACTCGTCGAGCGGGCGGTCGAGGTGGAAGGCGTCGTTGAAGCCGCGGTTCACGGCCTCCTCGTCGCCGGGCGAAAAGGCGCGGATCGTGTACTCGGGCTCGCTCACTCGGCCCCCCAGCTCCAGCACCCGGTCAGGCGCCACCGGCCGCCATCCCGGGCGGCGGCGGCCGCGTACCACGGCCCGCCGGTGGCGACCCGCGTGAGCGACGCCGGCAGGGCCGGCTGGCCGACCACCCCGACCGCCGGCATCAGGTGCCGGAAGGTGGAGACCAGCCACAGCTCGGCATCGGCTGCGGGCACTGCCTGGGGCCCTGTCACCGGCGCCGCCGCGACCCCCGTCTTCGTCTCGCCGGCCGCGCAGCGCCGTAGCAGCCAGCGCGACGCCGCACCGTAGTTGCGGGCAAAGAAGCGCTCTCGCGACGCCGCCTCGATCGCCTCCCGGCCCTCGGTGTGGGCCGTCGCATGGCCGGCGCGGTGCACGACTCTCGCGCCCGCCGCCACGGCAAAGCGCGCCCCGCGGCGCCTCCCCCGCCGCAGCCACTCGGTCTCCTCGTAGTACAGGAAGTAGCCCTCGTCGAGCGGCCCGAGCCGCTCGACCGCCGCCCGGCTCGCCGCGAGCAGCGGCCCTCGCAGCGCCGCGACCTCGACCGGCCGATCAGCGGTCCACACCCGCCACCACTCGTCCAGCGCGCCGTGGAGTCCGGCGTCCCACGCCCGCTGCCAGCGGCCCCGCARCGTTCGCCAMAGCTCGGCGGTCGTGCCCGGGTCCTCGGCCGGCGGGAACAGGATCTCGCCGCCGTCATCCCACACCAGCTGGGGCCCGACCACGTCGTAGCCGTCGCCRACCGCCCCGAGCAGYCGCKGCAGGCTGCCCGCGAGGAACACGGTGTCCGGGTTGGCCAGCAGCAGGGTCGCGCCGCGGGCGGCGACGATCCCGGCGTTGAGCCCGGCCGCATAGCCACGGTTGGGCCGCACCTCGACCCGGTCGGCGCCGAGGCTGCCGATCCGCTCCGCCTCGGCCGGGTCCTCCGACTGCTCGACCACCACGACCTCGGCCGCAACCGAGGCGGCACGGGCCTCGGACCGAAAGCTCGCGATGCAGTCGGCCAGCACGCCGGAGGAGCGGTGGCAGACCACGATCAGCGACACCGTCACCGCTCGGCCCTCCAGGCGTCGCTGGCCACCCAGCGCAGCGCCTCCTCGACCGCGGCCACGACCCGGCGCTCGCTGAAGGCCGCCGCCGCACGGAGCCCGGCCCGTCGCATCGCCCGCCAGCGCCCGCGGTCACCGAGGATCGCCCGCGCGGCGCCCGCGAAGACCCCCGGGTCGTCAGCCGGCACCAGCTCGGCGGCCCCGTCGCTGAAGCCCGTGAAGGCCTGGATGCGCGACGCGACGACCGGCACCCCGCAGGCCATCGCCTCGAGCACCGGCAGGCCGAAGCCCTCCTGCTCCCAGGAGGGTGCGAGCATCAGGTCGCAGCCCGCGATCAGCCGGGCGACCTCCGCCGGTGAGATCCGGCAGTGGAACTCGTCCGGCTCGACCAGGGCGCGCTCGGCCTCGCTGAGCGGCCACTGCGACACCCGCACCAGGGCAACTTCGAGCCCATCGGCGCGCAGTCGCCGCACCGCCTCGAGGGCGGTGGCGACGCCCTTCCAATCGACCTCGAACGGGTGCGCGACGGCCACGCGCGGCCGCCGAGAGGGCCGCCAGCGCCAGCGCGGACGCCACATCGGCTCGAGGGCCGGCGGCACCACCCTCACCGGCCGGCCGAAGCGATCGCGCACGATGTCGGCGAGGTGGGGCGCCAGCGCGAAGGCCGGCAGCGGCAGCGAATACGCCGCCAGGATCCGGGGGTGCTCGTCGCGGTTGTGCGTGTACGAGGCCTCGAAGCCCTGGCAGTAGTGGACCGGACGCCCGTGCGGCAGCGCCGCTGCGGGCGCGATCGTGGTCCAGAAGGTGGCGACGTGGACGTCAGCCTCCGGGACCACGTCCCCGGTGAACTCCGGCACGGTCGCGAACGGGACGGCAAGCGGGTACCAGTCGGGCCGCGGCCCGCGGCTCAGCACCCGCACCCGATGGCCGCGCCGGTGCAGCAGGTTGGCGTGGTGGAGCGGGATCTTGACGCCGCCGAACAGCGCGGTGTCCTCAAGGAGGTAGTTGACGGTGAGCCGCTTCCGGTCGGTCACCGCCGCTCCCAGTGGTGGGCCACCTCGATCAGCGACGGGGTCCACGACGGGGCCGTGACCCGGACCGCGTTGGTGACGACGGTTTGGTCGTGAACAGCGAGCCCGCTCTCGTCGAGCAGGAACACCGAGAGGTGGAAGGTGCCGGATGCCACCGGCAGCTCGGGCACGGTCAAGGCGATCCGGTAGCGTTCGTGCCCCTGCAGCGGCGCGACGCCGTCCCATGCCGTCGACACCCCGAGCACGCAGCGGCCGTCGAGTGTGTCGAGCGCCGCCGCGACGTGGAAGCGCTCCTCAGGCCGCGTGCTCTCGACCTCGACCTCGAGGTCGAGCGTCCCGCCCGGTGTGAGCTCGAGCGGGGCCTCGCCGTCACGGCCGGCGAGCCGGATCGCAGCCACCCGACCAACCTTCGCGATCGGCACGGCCTGCGCCGGCGACGGGTCGCGGCCGAGGCGCCGCTTGTCGCGGACCAGCAGGTACTCCTCGTAGGCGTCCACAACCTCCTTGGCCGGGCCGAACCGTTGCATGCGGCCGCTGGCCAGCCACAACGCGCGCTCGCAGAACATCGTCACGTAGTACATCGAGTGCGAGCAGAACAGGATGGTCGTGCCGCGGCCGTGGATCTCCCGGATCCGGTCGATGCACTTCTTCTGGAAGTAGCCGTCGCCAACGGCAAGCGCCTCGTCCACCACCAGCACGTCGGCGTCGACGCCGGTGGCCACGGCGAACGCCAGCCGCATCACCATGCCGGTGGAGTAGCTGCGGATCGGGTGGTTGATGAACTCGCCGAGCTCCGCAAAATCGAAGATCGACGGCAGCCGCCGCTCCATGTCCTGGCGGTCGAGTCCGAGCAGCGCGCCGTACAGGATCGCATTGTCGCGACCAGAGAACTCCGAGTGGAAGGCTGCGCCGAGCTCGAGGATCGCCGCCACCACACCACCGACCTCGACGGCGCCTGCGGTCGGCCGCGTCGTGCCCGCGATCAGCTTGAGCAGAGTGCTCTTGCCGGCGCCGTTCTCACCGATGATGCCGAGCGCAGTGCCAGGCTCGACCGCGAAGCTGACGCTGTCGAGCGCCTGGAACTCGAGATGCCGGCTCGGCCTTCCCAGCACCCGCTTCAGACGTTCGGTGGGCGACGCGTAGACGCGGTACCACTTGTGGACGTCGGCCACGGTCACGGCGCCCCGGCGCAGATCCGAAGTCATGGCGGTCAGTACAGTAGCACCGCCTCCCGACCAGCGGATAGGGGTGAGGGGGTGGGGATGGGGGCCCCCGCCCGTCTCCGTCTCCGTGCCCGTTTCCGTCTCCGCCGCCGAAGATGAACGGCTCGACCCTCGCCCGCTTCCGCGCCCGCTCGTGTCACGGCAGAGCCGAAGGCAACACCGGATCCACTTCCGCGCCCGAGGCTTTGGCTGTGCCAGCTCGCTCAGCCTCCCACACTGAGTACGAACGCCGGGAGCGCCGTGTCTGGTGACGGGTCAGTGCCCGCCGCGACCTCGAAGTGGTGCGGCCGGGCGGCAGCCGAACCCTGTCCGCGTCCCTGCCGCGGATCAGTCCTTCCGGTCTCCCATGGCCTGGACCTCCAAGGGGTGCAGGAAGAGCTTCTGGTCGTAGGGCCCGCGCACAGTGACCTGCATCTTGGTGACCCGGACGTGGCCGGTGGGTGAGCCGTTGAGGTCGATGCCGTCGAGCAGCACCTGGACCGGCAGCTGCACGCCAGAGCCGATCGGGGCCTGCTTGAGAACCCGGTAGCGGATCCCCTCGCTGCGGACATCGCGCACTCCGGGCGGCGGCAGGAACTCGGCGGCGAGCAGCGCACCGTTGTCCTTGCGGATGTGGAAGTACCAGGTCGCGGCCATGCTCGGGGTGATGAAGAAGTTCTCCTCGAAGTTGACCGCGACCCGCCACGCCGGCTGGCCCTCGAAGCTGGTCTCGTAGACGGCGCCGAGTCGGACGCCCTCCATCGCTGCAGTGAACGGCAGCAGCAGCGGGAACAGCCGCTGGTTGAGAGTGCCGACCGCCATTCTCGATCCCTGTGGCCGATCGTCGGGCACCCCGGCGCGGCTGGACCACCCGATGGCGCCCTTGCGGGCGACCACCACCTCGCCCGGGAGCTCGAGCCGCATGCTGCCGAGGGTTGCGGCGTCCACGTACGCCGTGGACTGCTTCTTGTGCTGGGTGCCGTTCGAGGTCGTTTCCTCTTCGGTGAGCGCGATCTCGATCACGCCGAGGTCACGGAACGCCTGCAGCCCTCCGGCGGCCTGCATCATGCCCTCGAGCAGGGCGGCGCCGTCCGGCGGCCCGGCCAGCGACACAGCGGGCACTAGCAGAGCGGCGAGGACGATCAGGGTGGCGCGAGCAGTCATGGCGATCTCCCAGGGGTGCGCCAGAATGGCGCCAAATGGCGGTCGACGCGCATTATAGAGCAACAATCGTGCCACTCACGATCGTCGCAGCGCAGCTGTCCACAACCAGCGATACGGCCACGGTGTGCGGACTCGGCCGGACCCAACGGACCATCGCGGGAGTGGGGACAGGAACGGGAACGGGGATGGGTGGGGGCCATCGTCCCTAGCCCATGACCTCGAGATCCAAGCCCCTGGCCAGGCGGGGGCATGGCAGCGAGCACGGAACTGCATTAAGAGGGGACGGGTGGCGGCCGCTCTCCCCTAGCCCCCAGATCCTGTTCCCTCAAGCAAGAAGGAGGCGGCCACAGCCGCCTCCCTCGATTTCATGACAGACGTGGCGCTACTGCCCTGGGGAGGCAGCCACCACTGCCGGCACCAGGATCGGGTCCTGSGTGCGGTTGTCGATCTCCGACGCGTAGACCGCCACCGGSCCRCCCGACACCACSYGSACCTCGATCGACGCGTGSATSTCCTCGTCGAYSCCGAGSGCCTGGAAGATGTTGTACTGSACGAACTTCSCRGSCGGSAYCCAGTAGCTCGGACAGGSTKGCGAYSWYSKCKCCSYCGGTGYCGTAGAGSGTGACSGMGATSGTCGCKCCRKTGTCSGKGTCGGTGTTGAGMACGCCGACGTTGGTSCKGAAGCCSRTRTCSGGCGASGRCGAGTTGCCGACGCCGGGGACRTAGCCCGACTCGCCCTCGTGGATCAGGTCGGCGTCGCCGAAGACCTTGAGGTTCTGGCCGAAGGTCCCGCCGTCGGGCGCCAGGTTGTAGGTGCGCGCCACCATGTGCGGCACCCCGTAGTCGCCCCGGCTGGTCACCACGAAGTAGCCCTTGGACTCGGTGTCCGGCGGCAGCATCGACACGCCGAGCACGTCGACGTAGTACAAGGCGTTGCCCGCATCGATGTTCATGATCATGAACGGCGAGTAGCCGAGGTCGACCTCGGGCACGTAGTCGACCCTGGCCGAGATCAGGTCCTCGGTCTCGTTGAGGAAGGTGATGTCCGACCGCCACAGCGACTCGTTGGCGCCCGGCAGGTGCGCGATGCCCGGGATCCAGACCTTGACCTCCTCGGTGCCGGCCGGTGACACATAGACCGGGTCGCCGGTGAAGTTGTCGACCACCGACGCGTACATGGTCAGGTCGGCGCCGTTGGTGTCGATCGCGACCGAGAAGATGTTGACGTCGGTCAGGATGCCCGCCGCCTCGATCACCTCGACGATCTGCCGCGTCGAGTAGCCGGGCACCCAGGTCGTGATGGTGTCGCCGAGCTGAGCGCCGAACTCGTCGTAGACGGTAATCCCGATGTTGCCGACGTTGTCGGGCCCGAAGTTGGCGAGGCCGACGTTGGTCCGGTAATAGAAGTTGTCGACCATCCCGGTCAGGAACACCCGCTCCACGTCGAGCGGCACCACCGGCACCGCCGGCACGTACTGCCCGAAGGTCCCCTCCGGAGTGTCGTTGTAGGTGCGCGACACGATCAGCGGCGTGCAGCCGTTGCCGCCGTCAAACGTGAAGCGCAGCGAGCCCTTGTTGTCGTCGCCCTGGATCCCCGGGATCTGCTGGACGATATCGGCGAAAATCTGGGTCGCATCCGGCTCGAGCAGGAACTCCAGCCCGTGAATGACCGTGTTCGAGTTGTCGGTCGCCTCCGGCAGGTACTCGATGGTGACGTCGACCGGGTCGAGACACGGGTTGAAGATCCGGAGGTCGGTTCGCCACACCGTTTCGTTGAGGCCCGGGGCGTGCGCCGCCGCCGGTACCAGGAAGTCCTCCGGTGGCGGTGGAGGTAGCACCTCGAGCATCTGCGTCGCGGTCGCCGAGCCRAAGCAGTTGCCGGCCTCGAGCTCGACGGTGTACAGGCCCGCCACCGTGAAGCGGTGKGTGAAGTTGGGCTCGCTGCTGGTCAGCACCGGCTGCCCGTCGAGCTTAACGACCCACGACCACTCGGTGGCCTCGGTGTTGGTGCCGCCGCCGCCACCACCACCGCCGCCGCCCCCGCCACCGGC
>PQAJ01000111.1 GCA_003105185.1 Holophagae bacterium | reverse complement strand
ACCTTTGGCGATTTCAGGTCTCAGACACTTCGGCAGGAGTGACGTCGTCCCGAAATCGCCAAAGATGGCACGCCCGCAGGGCGCGCTTTCCTCGCGCTCGCCTCGCCTCCCAGGGCGCGGAAGCGGGCACGGAGACGGGCTGACGGCTATTGTGGCGTGAACTCGTCAGGATGCGCGCAGCGCATCCCGAGGAGCGTGTGGGCAGAGGCCACCAGCTACGAACTCGGCAGGAGCACGCTCAGGGGCCTATGCCCTCACGCTCCTAGACCTCGAGGATCTCCTTTTCCTTGCGCTCCAGGATCTCGCCGACCTTGGCGACGTAGGCATCGGTCAGCTTCTGGATGCGATCGAGGCCGTTGTGCAGCTCGTCCTCGGAGATTTTCTTGTCCTTCTCCATCTTCTTGATCCGGTCGTTGCCATCGCGCCGGACTTGGCGGATCGCGTTGCGCGTGTGCTCGGCCGCCTCGTGGGCGACCTTGACCAGGTCGCGCCGCCGCTCCTCGGTCAACGCCGGTATGACCAACCGCACGACCTTGCCGTCGTTGTTGGGGGTCAGGCCGAGGTTCGAGCGCAGCAGCGCCTTCTCGACGTCAGACAGAACCTTCGGCTCCCAGGGCGCGATCACGATCGTCGTCGGGTCCGGCACCGACAGCGACGCCACCTGGTTGATCGGGGTCTGGGTCCCATAGTAATCCACCGTCACCCCGTCGAGCAGCGCCAACGACGCGCGGCCGGTGCGCAGCCGCGACAGCTCGGCTCGGAAGCTCTCGACGGCCGCCGCCATCTTCGCCTCGTGCTCCTTCAGCACCTCGTTCATACCGCCTCCTCCGGGCCAATCCACGATCCGACCTGCTCGCCGAGCACAACCCGCCGCAGGCTGCCGGGCTTGCCGATGTTGAAGATCTGCACCGGGATTGCGCTTTCCTTGCAGAGCGCGATGGCCGCGGCATCCATCACCCTGAGCTCCCGCGTCAGCACCTCCTGGTAGCTCAGCCGCGGGATCAGCTTGGCCTCGGGAACGGTTGCCGGGTCAGCCGTGAACACTCCGTCGACTTTGGTCGCTTTGATCAGGACCTCGGCGTCGATCTCATTGGCGCGCAGTGCGGCCGCCGAGTCGGTGGTGAAGAACGGGCTGCCGGTGCCGCCGGCAAACACCACCAGCCGGCCCTTCTCGAGGTGCCGGATCGCCCGCCTCCGGATGAACGGCTCTGCGACCTCGTGCATCTCGATGGCGGTCTGGACCCGGGTCGGGATCGCGAGCTGCTCGATGGCCGACGACAAGGCGAGGGCGTTGATGACGGTCGCCAGCATCCCCATCGAGTCGCCGGTGATGCGGTCGATCCCCTGCCCGTGCGCCGAGACCCCGCGGATAATGTTGCCGCCGCCGACCACTGCCGCAACCTGGACGCCGAGCCGGTGCACGTCGGCGAGCTCGCCGGCGACGCTTGCCACGACCGACGGCGCAATGCCGAAGGACTGAGACCCCATCAGGGCCTCCCCCGACAGCTTGACGAGGATCCGCCGGTACCTGACCGTCTCTACCATCGTCGCTACGAGTCGACCGACTCCCCGAGCCGGAAGCATACGAAGCTCGCCACCGTGGCGCCCTCGCCTCCGGTCTCTCGCAGGTATTGTGCCACGGTCTTGTCGGTGTCCTTGGCAAAGGGCTGCTCGAGCAGCACCTCCTGCTCGAAGAACTTCTCCATCTTGCCGGTGACCATCTTCTCGGCGATGTGCTCGGGCTTGCCCTGGTCGATCGCCTGCTGGCGGGCGATCCGCCGCTCGGAGGCGAGGAGGTCGTCGGTCACCTCGCTGCGGGTTACGAACCTCGGCTGGGCGGCCGCAACGTGGAGGGCGACGTCGTGCAGGGCCTCCTCGCTGACCGCCTCGGTGCCCTCGACCACGACCCCGATCTTGCCGGCGCCGTGGATGTAGGACGTCAGGCGGTGGCCGGGCCGCGCCGTCACCTGGGTCAGCCGGGAAAGCACGATGTTCTCACCGATGGTCGCGATCTGGTGGGAGATCGCCTGCTCCACCGTGTGCGCGACGTCGCCCAGGAAGGCCTGCGCCTTGAGCGCTTCGGCCGAGGCCGCGCCCGAGGCCAGCGCCTGCTTGGCAAGGGCGGCGGCGAACTCCTGGAACTTCGGGTTGCGGGCAACGAAGTCGGTCTCGCAGTTGAGCTCGAGGACCACCATCCTGGAGGCGTCGCCGGCGACGACCACGGCCCCTTCAGAGGCCTTGCGGTGGGCCTTCTTCGAGGCCGCGGCCAGGCCCTTCGTGCGCAGGATCTCGATCGCCTGCTTCATGTCGCCGGCGGCCTCGGCAAGCGCCTTCTTGCAGTCCATCATGCCGGCGCCGGTGCGCTCCCGGAGCTCCTTCACGGCGGTCGCTGTGATCTCCATAATTCACCTCTTTTGAAAACGGGGCCAGGAGCTCGCGCCGCCTGACCCCGTGGACGTTGTTCGCGGTCGTCGGAACTCACGCCTTGACGGACGGCATCTCCTCGTCATCGTCGGACAGGTCGTCGATCATCGCCGAGGCGTCGTCATCGGTCTCCCCGACCACCTCCGCGACCGCCGCGCTCGCGTCGCCAGCCGCACCCGGCTTCCGCCCGGCGGCCGCTCCCTCGTCGGGGGCAGCGGGGCTGACGAAGCGCTCGTCGGCGAGGTTGAGGCCCTCGAGGACGTTGTCCGCGATCCGGGAGGTGAACAGACGGATCGCGCGGATCGCGTCGTCGTTGCCCGGGATCGGCACATCCACTTCCTCGGGGTCGCAGTTGGTGTCGACCACCGCCACCACCGGGATGCCGAGGCGGTTGGCCTCGCGCACCGCGATGTGCTCGTGGACGGTGTCGATGACGAACAGGGCGTCGGGCAGATCCTCCATGTCCTTGATGCCGCCCAGCGCGCGCTCCATCTTGCGCCGCTGACGCTCGAGCCGGATCCGCTCCTTCTTGGTCAGGTGCGACTCCTCGTTTGCGAGGATCCCCTCGATCTCCTTGAAGCGATCGATAGACTTGCGGATGGTGCGGAAGTTGGTCATCGTCCCACCCAGCCAGCGGTGGTTGACGTAGAACATCCCGCAGCGCACCGCCTCCTCGCGGATCGCGTCCTGCGCCTGGCGCTTGGTGCCGACGAACAGGATGTTGCGACCGTTGGCGGCGAGGTCGCGGACGAACTCCCCGGCATCTTCGAAGTACTGGAGAGTCTTCTGCAGGTCCACGATGTGGATGCCGTTCCGCTTGCCGAAGATGTAGGGCTTCATCTTCGGGTTCCAACGGCGGGTCTGGTGCCCAAAGTGGACACCGGCCTCCAGCAGCTCTTTCATCTGAATGCTGGCCACGAAACGCTCCCTTACCTCTTCGAGAACTGGAACCGCTTGCGCGCCTTGGGCTGACCGTACTTCTTGCGTTCCACGGTCCGGGGATCGCGGGTCAGGAAGCCCGCAGCCTTGAGCCGCGGCCTCAGCTCGGCGTTGTACTCGAGTAGCGCGCGCGCGATGCCGTGTCGGATGGCGCCGGCCTGGCCATTGGGCCCGCCGCCGACCACGTTGACGAGGATGTCGAACCGGTCCGCGGTCTCGGTCAGCAGCAGGGGCTGCCGGATCACCATCTTGAGCACTTGATTGGCGAAGTAGTCGTCGAAGCTGCGGCGGTTGACGGTGATCTGGCCGCTGCCGGGGCGCAGGTAGACGCGCGCGACCGCCGTCTTGCGACGTCCCGTGCCGTAGTACTGGATCTCAGCCACTGGTCCCCCTTACCACCATCACCACGAGTGGATCTTCGGCTGCTGAGCCTCGTGCGGGTGGTCGGCCCCGCGATAGACCTTGAGCTTGCGCAGCAGCTTGCGCCCGAGCCGGTTCTTCGGCAGCATGCCCCACACCGCGTCTCGGATGACCCGCTCCGGGTACTTCACCATGCGCTCCTCGAGGCTCTCGACCCTGAGGCTGCCTGGCCGCCCGGAGTGGCGGTAATACAGCTTGTCGTTCATCTTGTCGCCGGTGACCTTGAGCTTGTCGGCGTTGATCACGACGACGAAGTCACCGGTGTCAAGGTGCGGCGTGAAGTCGGCCCTGTGCTTGCCTCGGAGCAGCCGGGCAGCCTCCGTGGCCAGCCTGCCGAGCACGTGCTCGGAGGCGTCCAGGACACGCCACTCCCGCGTGATGTCGTCTGGTTTCGGAACGTAGCTTCGCATCCCTCGAATCCTCGTGTGCAGACCCTGCGGACACAGGGGAAAGAGACTTTAGCGAAGCCCCCGTCCGCTGTCAAGATACGCGGACAGGTTTTGCGGCCGGTCGTCAGGACCCGCTGCCCGGGGGCAGCGCCGGCGGAGCCACCGCGGGCAGGTCGACGAGCGAACCCGCCCCGAACCACAAGTGCAGCGAGCGGGCGGTCGCCTGCACGGTGAGGATCTTGAGGTCGAGCCCCGCGGGCAGCGTGTCGCGCAGGTCGATGACCACGATGCCCTCGCCCGAAAACACGGTCACCCGCTCGGGGTCGGCGTCCCGGATCACGGCCTCGACCGCCCGCCGCGGGATCCGGACGCCCCCGAAGACCGTGAACCGCCGCATCCTGAAGCCCAGGTAGCGCTGGCGCAGCCGGATCTCGGTCAGGTCGACCGACACCCGGCTGACGATCCCTTTCCAGGACACGCTGGCCAGCACGCGCAGTGTGTCGTCGCGGCCCTCGAGGTCGACCCGTGACACCTTCCCGGTCTGCCGCAGCAATCGATCGAGGTGGACCTCGACCGTCCGCAGGTCGACCACCAGGTGGAGGCCGTCCCAGCGCAGCAGGGGATCGGGCAGCATGGAGGGAGTATAGGGGAGTCCGACCCGCTTCCGTTCCCGCTTCCGCTTCCGTTCCCGCCACGCTCGTTCGCTCCGTCCTCGAGAGCACTTCGCGCCGATTCTCTGGAGGCGCTCCCCGAGGTTACTCGCGGCCGGCGGCCGGGTGACCAGCCGTCACCAGCGGGTGGCCGTAGGCCGCAAGAAACTGCGGCCTACGGGCACGGGCGCGGAGACGGATCGGACCCGCCCCGGACAGTCAGCGCTTCGGATTTTCCCGCCAACGCTCTACACTCTGCGCATGACCTCCCCAGCCCGCCTCCTCGAGCTCGTGGAACGGTTCTCCGGAACCACCGTGCTGCTGCTCGGCGACCTCGTCCTCGACCGCTTCGTCCTCGGCACCCCGAAGCGCATCTCGCGGGAAGCGCCGGTGATCATCCTGCGCCGCGACGCCCAGCGCGATGTCCCAGGGGGCGCCGCCAACGCGCTCGCCAATCTCGCGGCCCTCGACGTCCAGGCGCTGCCGGTCGGGGTCGTGGGCGACGACGAGCCGGGCGAGGCGCTGCTCGCGGCGCTCGCTGAACGGGGGGTCGACATCTCCGGCGTGCTCCGCGTCGCTGGCTACCAGACTCCGACCAAGGTCCGCATCCTGGGCGGCGGGCCGGGCTCGCTCAAGCACCAGGTGGCGCGCTACGACATCGAGGACCACCTGCCCGCGGCCGGGGTTTGGCTCACGCCCGTGCTCGAGAGGCTCGACCGCCTGGCGCCGCAGGCGCAGGCCGTCGCGCTGTCGGACTACGGCTACGGCACGGTCGCCGACGAGGCCGTGCGGCGGCTGGCAGCGGGCGGCCGGCGGCCGCGCTGGACCTGCGCCGACTCGCGCTCGCGGATCGCGGAGTTCGCCGGGGTCGACGGCGTCACGCCCAACCTCCAGGAGCTCGAGGCCACCGCAGGCCGCTCCCTGGACGGCGATCAGGCGGTGGCCGCGGCCGCCGAGGCGCTGCGGAGCCGGCTCGGCGCCAGCTTCGTGCTCGCGACCCGCGGCAACCGGGGCATGACGCTGGTCGAGAGCGGGCAGCCCCCGCTCCACATCCCGGTCCACGGCACCGACGAGGTGGCTGACGTCACCGGCGCCGGCGACACCGTGCTCGCGGTGCTGACGGCGGCGCTTGCCGCCGGGGCGACGCCCGCCGAGGCGGCCCGCCTGGCGAACTACGGCGGCGGGGTGGTGGTGATGAAGCTGGGGACCGCGACCGTCAGCCGCTCCGAGCTGCGGCAGGCGATCGAGCGCGATCTCGGAGCGACCGGCCCGTGACCGCCCCCGCTGACAAGCTCCAGCCGCGAGCCAGCCTCGCCGCGGAGTGCGCCGCGTGGCGGCGGCAGGGGCTGCGCACCGTGCTCGCGAACGGCGCCTTCGACCTCTTGCATTGTGGGCACGTGCGCTACCTGGAGGCGGCGCGCGCGCACGGCGACCGGCTGGTTGTCGCCGTCAACTCTGACCGGTCGGTGCAGCACTCCAAGGGGCCTGGGCGACCGATCATGCCCGAGCGGGAGCGGGTCGAGATCCTGAGCCACCTCTGGATGGTGGATCGGATCTGCCTGTTCGACGAGCCGACGGTCGCCTCGGTGCTCGAGGAGCTGCGCCCCGACGTGCACGCCAAGGGCACCGACTACACGGTGGAGACCGTTCCCGAACGGCAGGTGGTGCGATCGTACGGCGGCACCACGGTGATTTGCGGCGACCCCAAGGACCACGCCACGACCGATCTCATCCGCCTTGTCCTCGACCGCTTCGGGCGCGCGGCGGGGGGCTGACCGCCGGGGCGGGGCGATGAGGATCGTGCTCGTCCGACTGTCGGCCCTGGGTGACATCGTTCACACCTGGCCGCTCGCGCTCGCCCTCCGCTCCGCGCGCCCGGACGCCCACCTCAGCTGGGTGGTCGAGGAGCATTTCCGCCCGCTCGTGGACGGCCACCCCGCCGTCGACAGCGTGGTCACGGTGGACACCCGGCGCTGGCGGCGTCGTCCCTGGAGCGCCCCGACCCGGGCCCGGATCGCGATGCTGCGCACCCGGTTCCACGAGCTCGACCCCGATCTCGCCCTCGACCCGCAGGGGGTCGTCAAGTCGGCGCTCGTCACCTGGTGGACGGGCGCGGCGCAGCGGATCGGCCTCGCCAGGCCATGGCGCCGCGAGCGCCTCGCCGGTCTCGCCTACACCGCCACCCTGCCCGGCAGCCGCGATCAACGGCACGTGGTCGCGAGCAACCTCGAGCTGGTGCGCGCGGTCGGCGCCGCGCCGCCGGCCGAGCTGCCCCGGCCAGACGCGCGCTGGCTGCTCGACCGGATCGCGGACCGCCCGTCTCCGGTTGCCGGCCAGCCGCCCTATGTCGCGCTGCTGCCCGGCGCCGGCCGCGCCGACAAGCTGTTGCCGGTCGAGGGCCTGGCGGCGGCTGCGCGGCGAGCGGTCGCCGCCGGCTACGCGGTGCTGGTCGTGTGGGGCCCCGGCGAGGACGAACGCGCGTCCGAGGTCGTCGCTCTCGCCGGCACGGGAACGGCCCTGGCGCCACCCACTGACCTCGCCGGTCTGGTCCAGGTGCTGGCCGGGGCGCGGGCGGTGGTCGGAGGTGACACCGGGCCGGTCCATCTCGCGGCCAGCCTCGGCGTGCCGGTGCTGGCGGCCTTCACCACGACCGACTGGCGGCGGAACGGCCCGCTGGGGCCGCGCGTCGAGATCGTCTCCGGCGCCCGGGACGGCGACGACCGCCCCCGACGGAGCGCGCGGGCGGAGCGACCGGGCCGGGTGACGCCCGCGCAGCTGGCGGACGGCATCGACCGGCTGCTCGGCGAGCGGTGAGCCAACGGCGGCGGCCGGGAGATACTGAGATTCCGCGCGGGTCGGGGCGGCACCGCAGGCCTCGGCGGGACCGTATTTTAACTGCCCACGAATGCTACAATTCGTATGAGTCGTGCGCGGGATCGGACGGTTGAACCATGCCCCTGAAGCTTGGCGAGTTTCTCATTAAGGCCAACCTCATCACCGAGGACCAGCTCGGGCGGGCGCTCAACGAGCAGCGCGAGACCGGCGGCCGCATCGGCGAGCACCTGGTGCGGCTCGGCTTCGTCACCGAGGAGGACATCCTCGACTGCCTGTCGCAGCAGTACGGCGTCCCGTCGATCAATCTGCGCCACTTTGACATCGACGAGTCGATCATCCGCCTCATCCCGGCTGACGTGGCCCGCAAGTACCAGTTCATCCCCGTGTCGAAGACCGGCGCCACCCTGACGGTGGCGATGGCCGATCCGACCAACGTGTTCGCGATGGACGACATCACGTTCATCACCGGCTACCGGGTCGAGCCGGTGGTGGCGTCGGAGGACGCGCTGCGCGAGGCCATCGACAAGTACTACGGCACGACCCACGCCCTCGAGCTCAAGAAGGTCATGGAGGACCTCGCGGCGGTCGAGGACAGCGCGCTGGAGGTGCTCGAGGAGGAGCAGGACCTCGACGTCACCAACCTCGAGGCCTCGGCCGACGAGGCGCCGGTGGTCCGCTTGGTCAACTTGATCCTCACCGACGCCCTCAAGCGGGGTGCCTCGGACATTCACATCGAGCCCTACGAGAAGACCTACCGGGTCCGGTTCCGGGTCGACGGCGTGCTCTACGAGGTCATGAACCCGCCGATGAAGCTCAAGGAGGCGATCTGCTCGCGCATCAAGATCCTCTCCAAGCTGGATATCGCGGAGAAGCGCCTGCCCCAGGACGGTCGCATCAAGATCAAGATGAAGTACCAGGGCAAGATGAAGGAGCTCGATTTCCGCGTCTCCACGATTCCCAGCATGCACGGCGAGACGATCGTGATGCGGCTGCTCGACAAGGACATGCTGATGCTCGACATGACGAAGCTGGGCTTCGAGAAGGGAAGCCTGAAGTCATTCGAGGAAGCGATCTTCCGGCCCTACGGCATGGTCCTCGTCACCGGGCCGACCGGATCCGGCAAAACCAACACGCTGTACAGCGCGCTGTCCCGCATCAACACCCCCGAGGTCAACATCCTGACCGCCGAGGACCCGGTCGAGTTCCTGCTCACCGGCATCAACCAGGTGCAGATGAAGGAGGCGATCGGCCTCAACTTCGCGGCCGCCCTGCGCTCCTTCCTGCGCCAGGACCCCGACATCGTGCTGGTCGGCGAGATCCGCGACTTCGAGACCGCCGAGATCGCCATCAAGGCCGCGCTGACCGGCCACCTCGTGATGTCCACCCTGCACACCAACGACGCGCCGTCGAGCATCAACCGGCTGATGAACATGGGCATCGAGCCGTTCCTGGTCGCGACCTCGATCAACCTCATCTGCGCCCAGCGGCTGATCCGCCGCGTCTGCCAGAACTGCAAGCAGGAGGAGGACGTTCCGGTCCAGGCACTGCTCAACATCGGCTTCTCCGAGGCCGAAGCGCCGAACATCCAGCTCTACCGGGGCCGCGGCTGCGACGTCTGTCTCGGGCGCGGCTACAAGGGCCGGGTCGCCCTGTTTGAGGTGATGACAGTGACGGACGACATCCGAGAGCTCATTTTGTCGGGCGCATCGGCGGTCGAGCTCCGTCGCAAGGCGCTCGAGGAAGGTATGATCGGGCTGAGGCAGTCCGGGCTCCAGAAGATCCGCGACGGCGTCACCACCATCGAAGAGGTCGTCCGCGAGACGGTCCTGTAGGCCGGCGGCCGAGGGGAAGGAAGATGTCTGCCAGTCTTCATCAACTGCTCAAGACGATGGTCGAGAAGGGCGGCACCGACCTTCACGTCACCACCAACTCGCCACCCATCATCCGCATCGACGGGTTGCTGGTGCCGCTCAACTACCCCTCGCTGACCGCGGTCGACACCAAGAAGCTCGCGTACTCGATCCTCACCGACGCCCAGAAGCACCGCTTCGAGGAGAATCTCGAGCTCGACCTGTCCTTCGGCATCAAGTCGCTGGCCCGCTTCCGCGCCAACATCTTCGTCCAGC
This sequence comes from Holophagae bacterium, assembly GCA_003105185.1. Taxonomy (GTDB): domain Bacteria; phylum Acidobacteriota; class Thermoanaerobaculia; order Thermoanaerobaculales; family Sulfomarinibacteraceae; genus FEB-10. Next base: position 11,754 of record PQAJ01000111.1, on the reverse strand, counting down.
GCGGCGCAGTGGCCGCAGCCTTCCGACGCATCCCCTACGAGATCCTCGGCTTTCGCGAGCTCGGGCTGCCGCCGTCCGTGGAGGCCCTCTGCAACAAGCCGCGCGGCCTGGTGCTGGTCACTGGGCCGACCGGATCCGGCAAGTCGACCACGCTCGCCGCGATGATCGACAAGGTCAACCGCGAGCGGGCGCTCCACATCGTGACCATCGAGGACCCGGTCGAGTACCTGCACACCCACAAGAAGGCGATGGTCAACCAGCGCGAGCTCCACTCCGACACCCACTCGTTCCCCAACGCCCTGCGCTCGGTGCTGCGCGAGGACCCCGACGTGGTCCTGATCGGCGAGATGCGGGACCTGGAGACCATCGAGTCGGCGCTGCGGATCGCCGAGACCGGCCACCTGACCTTCGCGACCCTGCACACCAACTCCGCCCCCCAGACCATCAACCGCATCATCGACGTCTTCCCGGAGCACCAGCAGTCGCAGATCCGGGCCCAGCTCAGCTTCGTGCTCGAAGGCATCATCTGCCAGTCGTTGCTGCCCCGGGCCTCGGGCAAGGGGCGCGCCCTGGCGACCGAGATCCTGGTACCGAACTCGGCCATCCGTAACCTCATCCGCGAGGACAAGATCCACCAGATCTACTCCATGATGCAGTCCGGCCAGACCAAGCACGGCATGCAGACCTTCAACCAATCCCTGGCCACCCTGTACCACCGGCGGATGATCAGTTTGCAGACGGCGCTGTCCTACAGCTCCCTGCCCGACGAACTCCAGGACATGATCAACCGGGGCGTCGGGACGGTGAGTCAGGTGACTGAGGCGACCCCGGCGAGGAGGGCCTGATCATGCCGAGCTATGAGTGGAAAGGCCGCGACCGCAGCGGCAACCCGCAGTCCGGTGTGCTGATCGGCGACAACAAGGACGCGGTGATCGCGGCGCTGCGGCGGCAGCAGATCGTCGTCACGACGGTCAAGGAAAAGGGCAAGGAGATCGCACTGCCGAAGTTCGGCGGCGGCATCCGGCAGAAGGCCGTCGCCGTTTTCACCCGGCAGTTCTCGGTGATGATCGACGCCGGCCTGCCGCTCGTGCAGTGCCTCGACATCCTCGGCCAGCAGCAGGACAACAAGGCCTTCCAGAAGATCATCCTGCAGGTCCGCCAGGACGTCGAGGCCGGCTCCTCGCTGGCCGACGCGCTGCGCAAGCACCCGCAGGCCTTCAGCGACCTCTACGTCCACATGGTGGCGGCCGGCGAGGCCGGCGGTATCCTCGACACCATCCTGCAGCGCCTCGCGAACTACATCGAGAAATCGGTCAAGCTGCGGTCGCAGGTGCGATCGGCGATGATCTACCCGCTCGCGGTCATCACGATCGCGATCGTGGTCGTCTACGTCATCCTGTGGAAGGTGATCCCGGTCTTCGCCACCCTGTTCGAGAGCCTGGGCACCCAGCTCCCCTTCCTGACCCAGATCATCGTCAACCTCTCGCGCTTCATCGGCAACTTCTGGTGGCTGGTCTTCCTGGTGATCGGCGGCGCCATCTTCGCGCTGCGCCAGTACTACCGGACCGAGGCCGGCCGCTACCAGATCGACAAGCTGATGCTCAAGGCCCCGGTCCTGGGCATGCTCCTGCGCAAGATCGCCGTTGCCCGGTTCTGCCGGACGCTCGGCACCCTGCTGTCGTCCGGTGTCGCCATTCTGGAGTCCCTCGAGATCACCGCCCGCACCGCCGGCAACGCGGTCATCGAGGAGTCCATCCTGAAGGTCCGCAAGGACGTCGAGGAAGGCAAGAGCCTGGCCGAGCCGCTCGCCCGCACCGAGCAGTTCCCGCCGATGGTCTGCCAGATGGTCGGGGTCGGTGAGCAGACCGGCGCCATGGACACCATGCTGAGCAAGATCGCCGACTTCTACGAGGACGAGGTCGACGCCGCGATCGAGGGCATGATGGCGCTGCTCGAGCCGGTCATGATCGCCTTCCTCGGCGTGGTCATCGGCACCATCGTGGTCGCGATGTACCTACCGATGTTCTCTCTGATCAGTCAGATCGGCTGATGATCCCAGCGCCCGAGATTCCCGCGGCGGGCGGGGCTCAAGCCCCGCCCTTCGCGGCGCCTTCACGGGCCGCGCTGCGCTGGCTGATCGGCCTTCGCCTGGTCGTCATCTCGACCCTGTTTCTCGGCATCCTCATCATCCAGGTCAACACCCAGCAGCTGCTGCAGCTCGAGCAGTTCTACTGGCTGATCCTGGTCAGCTACGGGCTGTCGCTCGGCTACCTGGTGCTCTATCTGAGGGGGCTGACGACGCGCCTGCAGGCGGTGATCCAGCTGCTCGGGGACATCGGCGTCGTCACCGGCTGTGTCTACTTCACCGGTGGCCTCTACTCCCCGTTTTCGTTCCTCTACCTGACCGTGATCATGGTGGCCGCGACCATGCTGCGTGGCGGCGGTCTGGTGTTCGCCGGCCTGTCGGCGATCGCCTACGGCGTCCTCGTCGACCTGATGGTGTTCGGCGTCGTCTCGGTGCCGGCCAACCTGGCCGGAGTCGTCGTGCCGTTGTCCTCGTCGCGGGTGCTCTACCAGATCATGATCCACGTCGTCGGCTTCGTGCTGGTGGCGCTGCTCGTCTCGTACCTGAGCGAGTCCCTGCGCACGGCCCGTTCCCGGCTCCGAGAGGAGACGGAGCGCGCCCAGCAGTTCGTCGCCCTGACCGATCAGGTCGTGCGCTCGGTCAGCGCCGGCATCCTCGCCGCCGACCTCGACGGCAAGGTCCTCCACGTCAACCCGGCGGGCGCGCGGATCCTCATGATCGCCGACGACACGGCGGTGGTGGGCAAGCCCCTCGAGGAGGTGATGCCGCTGGTCGCCCACGACTGGCCATCGCTGCGGACCCGGGCCCGGACCCAGTTGCTCGGCCGCCTCGAGGACGACCTCGGCGACTCCGGAGTTCGCCTCGGACTGTCGGTCGGCCCACTCGAGGACGAGCGGTCGAACCTGGTCGGCTTCATCGTCAACTTCCAGGACCTCACAGCGCTCGAGATCGAGACCGAGCGGCGGCGGATGCGCGACCGGATGGCCGCAGTCGGCGAGATGGCCTCCCGCATGGCGCACGAGATCAAGAACCCGCTGGCCTCGATCTCGGGCTCGGCGCAGATGCTGACCTCGCTCGGCGGCCTCGACACCAAAGATCACCGCCTGCTCCACATCGTCGTCGACGAGTCGCGCCGGCTGTCCAAAATCCTCGACGAGTTCCTCGACTACGCCCGCCCCCACCAGGCGACCCACAAGCCGTGCAACATCGCGGCGATGCTGCGCGACTGCATGGACCTGCTGCGGCGGTCAGCAGAGATCACCGAACGCCACGAGCTCTCCGTCGACGCCCCGGACGAGCTGATCGTGCACGGCGAGGAGCACCTGCTGCGCCAGCTGTTCTGGAACCTCTCCCGCAACGCAATCCAGGCGATGCCCGACGGCGGCCGGCTGACGGTCTCCGCCGAGCGCCGCAAGTCGACCGCGATCCTGGTCTGGCGTGACACCGGGGTCGGGATGAGCGAGGATGTCCGGCAGCGCGCCTTCGAGCCGTTCATGACGACCAACCCGTACGGCACCGGGCTCGGCCTGGCGGTGGTCTACACTGCGGTCGAGGACCACGGCGGCTCGATCGACATCGACAGCGCGCCGGGCCGCGGCACGACGATCACCGTCGAACTGCCGCTCCTGCCGGAGGTGGAATGACCCAGGGCCGCATCCTGGTCGTCGACGACGAGGGGTCGATCCGCGAGTTCCTGACCATCCTGCTCGAGAAGGAGGGCTACGAGGTCGCGACCGCCGACTCGGTGGGTGCCGGCATCGGGCAGCTGGCGGAGGGGTCGTTCGACCTCGTCATGTGCGACCTCAAGCTCCCGGACGGCAGCGGCCTCGAGGTGCTCGAGGAGGCTCGCCGGCGCCACATCGAGTGGCCGTTCATCATCATCACCGCCCACACCACGCCGCAGCACGCCCTCGAATCGCTGCGCGCGGGCGCCGCCGAGTACCTCTCGAAGCCGTTCAACGTCGACGACCTCAAGATCATCCTCCGCAATCTGCTCAGCCGGCGCGCCGCGGCCGCGCCCTTCGAGGTTCCGGAGTTCATCGGCTCGTGCCCGCCGATCCAGCGCATCCTTGACCTCGTCCCGCGGGTCGCGGCGACCCCGTCGACGGTGCTCATCACTGGCGAGAGCGGCACCGGCAAGGAGCTGCTGGCGCGCGCCATCCACGCCCACTCGGCCCGCGCCGACGGCCCCTTCCTGTCGGTCAACTGCGGGGCGATCCCCGAGGGCCTGCTCGAGTCCGAGCTGTTCGGCCACGCCAAGGGCTCGTTCACCGGGGCGGTGCGCGACCACGTCGGCCTGTTCGCGCAGGCGCGCGGCGGCATCCTGTTCCTCGACGAGATCGGCGAGCTGCCGGGCGCCACCCAGGTCAAGCTGCTGCGCGTGCTCCAGGAGCGCCGGATGCGGCCGGTCGGCGGCGAGCGCGAGGTCGAGGTCGACGTCCGCGTCCTCGCCGCCACCAACCGCGACCTCCAGGCCGAGGTCGCGGCCGGACGCTTCCGCGAGGACCTCTACTACCGTCTCAACGTCCTCCACCTCCACCTGCCGCCGCTGCGCCACCGCATCGACGACATCCCGGAGCTGGCCCGCCATTTCGCGGACCGGACCTGCGCCCGTTTCGGCATCCCGGCCAAGCGGCTGACCCCGGACGCGCTGCGCGTCCTCCAGGCCTACCGCTGGCCCGGCAACGTCCGCGAGCTCGAGAACATCATCGAGCGGACGGTTGCGCTGGAGCCGGCCGAGATCATATCCTCCGGCAGCCTGCCCGAGCACTTGCGGGGCCAGCCGACCGATGCGCGGTTCGAGGCGGTGAGCCTCCCGGAGGAAGGGATCGATCTCGAGGAGTTCCTGGACACCGTGCGGCTGAGCTTGATGCGGCGGGCGCTGGAACGCACCGGCGGTCACCAGAAGAAGGCGGCCGAGCTGCTCCGGCTATCCTACCGGGCGTTCCGCTACCACGCCGAGAAGCTCGGACTGGTCAGGGACGAGGAGAACGGCACATGAGTCGGAGTCGGGCGAAGGTTGCCGGATCGTTGGCGGTGGCCGTGCTGGCGCTGCTGCTCTCAGCCTGTGCTCCGGCCTCGGACTCGGCCGACGGCCCGCAGCCGGCCCTCCCCACCCCGCCCCCGGCCCAGGCCTCCCCAAAGCCACCGCGAGCGGTCCTCGACGACGGCTTCGTCATCCGGCTCGAGTTGGCCCTGACCCCGGACGAGATCACCCAGGGGCTGATGTTCCGGCCGTCGCTCGCTGACAATCGCGGCATGCTGTTTCTGTTCGAGGTCGATCGCGTGCCGAGCTTCTGGATGAAGCACACGATGATCCCGCTCGACCTGCTGTTCCTCGATGGGCAGGGGGCGATCGTCGACCTCGTCGAGAACGCCCAGCCGTGCGCCGCCGAGCCGTGCCCGCAGTACATCCCGTCCCGCGCCGTGTCGGCCGTGCTCGAGGTCAGCGCCGGCACGGCGGCCCGCCATGGGCTCGCGATCGGCGATCGCATCGGGTTCAAGAGGGTGCCGGGGTATCCGAGGTAGCCGCGAGCCGGCAGCCCTCCCGCCCAGGAGGTCGGTCGCGAGCGGGCATCCCGGTGCGACCGGACCGCTAGCCCGTCGCCCCCCTCGTCAGGCGGGCTTCCTCTTCTTCCTCTTCACTCCGCCGCCCGAATCCGGCGTGGCCGCCGGCGGCGCGTCCGGCTTCGGCTGTGGCGTGCTCTCCGAGGGGGTCGACGATGACTCCTCCGGGGCGGAGCCCGATGGCCTCGCGCCGCCGCCGTTGCTCCTGCCGTAGTCCGTGATGTAGAAGCCGCTGCCTTTGAACTGCAGCGCCGGGACGCCGAGCAGCCGGCGCACCGCCCCGCTGCAGGCGGGGCATTCGGAGGCCGGCGGATCGCTGAAACGCTGGATCCGCTCGAAGCGGTGTCCGCACAGCAGGCACTCGTACTCATACAGTGGCATCGGTTTTCCTCAGACCCTCACGCCGGCGAGCTGGGCGGGCTCTTGACCTGGATCCGGATGTGTCCGGAGCGAGGTTCTTCACCGCGGCCGACCACCCCGAGCTCGCACAGAGCGTACAGGACTCGCGCGTTGATCCCCGGGCTCAGCGGCCCCTCGTCGCACAGCTGGTAGAGCGACTTGCGCCCGTCGACGAGGTCGAGCAGTGACCGCTCGCCCCGCTCCAGCTGAAAACCCGACAGGTGCTCCGGCCACTCCAGGCGCTGCAGGACGGCGTTGCGGCCGCCGAGCCGCGCCGTCACCAGCTTGGCGTCGACGATGCGCTTGCAGCCGCCCATGATGACCCGCGGCGTCGAGATCGAAACCTGCTGCCCCTCGTGCTCGGCGCCGCGCCCGGCACGGAACTCGACCGTTCCGTGGTTCCAGTTGAAGAGGCTCCACACGATCTGCTGCACCTGATCCCGGATCGCGATCGCGATCTCGTGGGCGCCGAGGAACCCCATCTGGACCAGAATCGCGCCCAGCCGCCGTCCCGGAAACCGGCCGACCTCCCGCGAGGCGACGTCGAGCTGGCTGCGCGAGATACGGCCTTTCATGAGCAGGTACTCGCCCAGCGACTCCTCGCGGTCGGACGAGGTGGCGAAAATCACGTCGCCATCGAGGACGTAGATCTGCTTGCGGTCGCCGCGGCGCGCGCACTCGACGACTCCGGGCACCCGGTGGCGATGGATGGTCGCGAGCATCTGGGGCAGGGCGACCTCACCCAGGTCACCGCGAAAGATGTGCTCGTTGGCCGCCATCCGCCCTTCCTCTGGAACCAGGGAGCCACAGCGCCGGGAACCTGGTGGCGGAAGCGCAAGGGAATCGAACCCTCCGACCGACGCCACAAGGGCCGGCCCAACGGATTTGAAGTCCGCGGAAGCCACCAGGCCCCATGCGCTTCCGTTCCCGTCATTCTAGCAAAGGACCGCTGCTGTCTGCGGCTGGAGCCCTCCCACCGAGCACGCGCGCAACGCCAGCCAGGCGGCGGCGATGGCGCGGCCGGGCAGACGCCCGAGCAGCATCGCTAAATTGACTGCCACGAAGAACGCGATCACCACCGAATCCACGGTGCGACGTGTGCACCTGCGGCAGCTGCGCCGCAAGCTCAACCGTCACGCGAGGCCCGCGGCTTCCGCCTCACTCGATCACCGGCATCGGCTTGTCCGGGCGCCACCAGTGCTTGCGGCGGGCCAGGTCGCCCTCGCGGTAGAGCTCTGGCCGGGAGCCGGCTCGTCCCGGCTTCACCAGCAGGCCGGTCTTCTCCTGCACCCATCGTTCGACCACGTTGCCGGGCCGCTCCACCGCGTAGGGAGGCCGGGCGGGCACCGCCCCGGCCATCAGCTCCCGCCACAGCGGGCCCGCCGCCGCCGCGCCGGTCAGGCCGAGCCGGCCGCCGTCGTCGAGGCCCACCCAGACCACGGCCACCACCGAGCCGGCCTGGCCGGCGAACCAGGCGTCGCGCAGGCCCGAACTCGATCCGGTCTTGGCCGCCACATCGAGCCCGGCGATGGCGCCGCTCGTCGCCGTCCCCTCCTCGACCGCGGTCCGCAACAGGTCGCGCACGATGTAGGCGGCGGCCGGGTCCGCGGCTTTGTTCGAGCGCGGCTGCCAGCGCTCGAGCGAGTCCCCGGTGGCGGTGGCGACGCGCACCACCGGGAACGGCTCGAGGACACGGCCCGGGGTAGCGAAGACGGTGAAGGCGCGTGCGACCGCGAGCGGCGTCGTCTCCAGCGCGCCGAGCACGAACGACGGCGGCGCACTCGGTGGCAGCGCGAGGCCGACCCGTTCGAAGAGACCGGCGGTGGCGTCGAAGCCGCACCAGCGCGCGATCCGCACCGTCGGCACGTTGCGGGACTCGGCCAGAGCCTCGCGGAGCAGGACCGTTCCGAGATACCGATCGTCAAAGTTGTGCGGCTCCCAGCCGCCGGTCGGCAGGGAGATCGACAGCGGCTCGTCGGCGATCCGGCTCGAGGCGGTCAGCGGGTCGTGGCCGCCGCAGTCATCGATCGCCTCCAGTGCCACGAAGGGCTTGACCACCGAGCCGGGCTGCCGCTTCGCCGCCCTGACCCTGTCGAAGGAGCCCGGCGGGTCGTCGGGATCGCCGCCGACCGCGGCCAGCACCGCGCCGGTGCGGGCATCGAGCGCGACCACGGCGGCGGTGAGCGAGCTGCCGCGCAGGCCGGGATGGTCCTGCCGAAGGTCGGCAAGCCGTCGCGCCACGGCCTGCTGCGCGAGCTCTTGCAGGTAGGGGTCGACGGTCGTCTCGACCAGGAACCCGCGGCCCTCTTCGGCTTTGTTTGGCGCTGCCCGCTCGACCTCCTCCTTGACCCAGGTGAGCAGGTGGACCGGCGAACGGCTCACAGGCGGTGACGGGCGTGGGGTCACCGGCGTGGCCGTCGCCTGCGCGACCTCGGCCGGGGTCGCCCAGCCGAGCTCCTCCATCCTCCCGAGGACCCAGTCCCGGCGGCCGCGCAGGGCGGCTGCGTCGTCGAGCGGCGACAGCCGGTTGGGCCCCTGGATCATCGCCGCCAGAGCCGCCGCCTCGGCCAGGCTCAACTCGGCGGCGGGCCGGGAGAAGTAGGCCCGCGCCGCAGTGCCGATGCCGTGGACCGCGAGCCCACCGACGTGCCCCAGGTAGACGCTGTTGAGGTAGGCCTGGAGGATCTCCTCCTTGCCGTACTCGTCCTCGAGCTCACGGGCGCGGATCGCCTCCGAGGCCTTGCGGCCGAGGGTGCGACGGGACGACAGGTCGCGGTTCTTGATCAGCTGCTGGGTGATCGTGCTGCCGCCTTCCACGACCCGGCCCTCGAGCAGGTTGTGGATAGCGGCGCGCGCCATCGCGCGCAGGTCGATCGCGCCGTGCTCGAAGAAGCGGGCATCCTCCGCCGCGAGCACCGGCCGCCAGACCCGCTCCGGCAACTCGGACAGCTGGACGAGGATCCGCTCCGCCCGATCGCCGGCCAGCGACTCGGCGAGCAGCTGCGGCTCGAGCCAGATCTCGTCCTCGCGCGCGAGCGGCTGCGGCGGTTGCCCCTCCCTGAAGCGTCCGACGATGCGGCCGGTCGATCGCTCGAGGGCGAGGCCGATCAGCTCGGCGTCGTGGTCGCGGCCGTCAGCGCGGCACGGCCGGCGGTAGATCCAATACCGGTCGTTCCCGTGGAAGTACTCGCCGGGTTGCGTGGGCCGCTCGTGCACCCGGCGATAGCCGAGCCGCTCCAGCCGCTCGTCGAGGGCCAGCTCCTCAACGGTCCGCCCCGCCGGCACCGGGACCGGAGCCGACAACACCCGCGTCTCGTTGCGGCCCAACGTGTCCTCGAGCGAGGCAGCCCGCAGCGGCGTCGGGAGGAGGGCGAGGCCGAGAAGCAGCGCCCCGGCGACCCTCGTCAGCCGGCCTCGATCCGCCGTCGACAGATCCACCTGCCGCACGCGCTGAGCCTAACGCGCCGCCGCGCGGCCGTCGAGGCGCGCGCCGCTCGATCCCGCTCGCAGGTGACCGCGGTCGCCTTCCACCCTGGCCGGGGGCTCAACCCTGGAGATCGCGTCCGAAGGCGGAGGCGCCCCGGATCGCCCGCTCGACCATGAACGCGACCGGTGCGCACATCGCGATCGGGATCAGGGCGACCTCCGGATGCTGCTTTGCCCAGACCCGGAAGACCTCGTCCACGAAGCCCTGCCCCACCAGCTCGACGCCGCCGAAGTCGAGCACGACCTCGCGAAAGCGTTCGAGACCGTTCACCAAGCGCTTGGCCTGCGACCGGCTCATGAACGTGGTCCCGATCGCGAACAGCCGGATCACCATCCGTGTCCTGGTGAACTCGAAGTCCCGGGTGTACTCGGCGAAGACCTCGGTCAGGTCGCGGGCACGGTCGGGGTCGACCTCGACCCGGACGGTCGTGCCGCGCACCGGCGGCTCGACCGACCCGACCGCCGTGTCGTCCCGCCGATTGTCGACGACCCACCGCAGGCTCCCGCTGGCGAGCTCGAAGCGGTTGGCGGCCTTCGACGTGAAGAAGAGGCCCTCACCGCTGTGCCGCTCGGGCATCGTGGTCGTCTTTCCCTTCGAGAGCTCCTGCAGGGCCTCCAGCTCCGACGCGAGCCCCAGCCGCTGCCGGAGGTGCTCGAACACGCCGACGCCCTCGTCCCGAACCGCGAGCTCGATCGCCTCACCCGAGCGCGAGATGGTGACCTCCACCTCCGGTGCGCTCGAGTGCTCGACCGCGTTGTTGACCAGCTCGGTGAGAGCGTAGTGCAGCACCGCCTGCGCACCCGATCCGAGGCTCGCGATCGTCGACACCGGGCCGCTCATGTCGACCCACACCCGGTCCTCGTCGAGCCCGGCGGTTCGGAACCGCCGCACGTCGACCACGTCGGACCTGCGGTAGCGCGCGCCACGACCCGCGCCCTCCGCAACGAGGTGTCCCTCGGCGACGAGTTGACGGAGGTATCGGTGAGCGGTCTGGCGGGTCACGCCGAGCGCCGCAGCGACCTCGCCGGCCCGCAGCACCGGCCGCTCAGCGAACAGGGAGGCGACATGACGTTTCCGATCACTCACGCTGCTATCGTAACATTTGATGCTGAAATCGTAAAATAGCTGTGCCGAATCGTTACGACCGCCGCCGCGGCGATCCGCGTCGTGAGCTCACGGCGGATCAGGATCCGTCGCGCTCCTGCGATCCGCCGAGCGCCGACGCGGCCGCGGCGGCGCGCTCCTCGAGCGCCGCCACTCGGGCCTCGAGGTCGGCGAGAGCGGCCCCGCCGGCCCCGCTCGGGGCAGCCTTGGCGTCGGGCACAATCGCGGCCGACCTCGCGCGGCCGCGCACGAACTTGACGAAGCCCAGGCCGATCGCCACCGCCAGCGCGAACGCCATGACTGCGAACCGGGTGACCGAGTTGCCGCTGAAGACCACCCAGCCGACGCCGTAGATCATGGTGAACAGCCCGCCGAGCAGGAGACCGTTGCTGAGCACCCGCAGCTGCTCGCTGCGCATGAGCGAGACGCCCATGACGATGGTCGCGAACACCACCAGAATGATGCTGGTGACTCGCGCCCAGCCCTTCTCCTCGGCGTCGATGGTCCGCTGGAGGGAATTCTGGTCGGCGATCAGACGGTCCATCTCGGCCTGCTGGTCGGTGTCGAGGCGGCGCCCGTTCGCCTCGACGTTGAGCTCATCCCGCTGCCGCTGCAACTCCTGCCGCTGGTCCTGGTGAGCCTGGGCGGGTGACGGGTAGAAGGTGTTCACGCCCACGCCGATGAAGGCGAGGACCATGAGCCCGAGGAAGAACGAGAAGATGGTCTGGAGGGCGTGGGGCTGGCGGTCGGCGATCGCGGCTGATGCTGTGGCTGTGGTCACGGGCTCCTCCCACTCCCCACTGGATTCCTCGCTGCTGCTGCGATCATACCCCCCGGGGCGTGCGCCGGCGGCCTGCGGTCAGCGGACGTCCGGCGCCGGCAGTCGGGACCCGCCCTCGCCCGCCTCCAGCCGCCGCAGACGCGCCGCGGCCTCGCGGTTGTCCGGGTCGAGCTGCAGCGCCGCCGCGAACGCCTGCCGGGCGGCGTCGACGCGCCCCGCGGCGACCTCGAGGTCGCCGCGAAGGAGCTGAAAGGCAGCCGTTGCCGGCTCCAGGGCGAGCGCCTGGTCGAGCGCGGCGCGAGCGCCGTCGCGGTCGCCCATCATGGCCAG
>PQAJ01000110.1 GCA_003105185.1 Holophagae bacterium | reverse complement strand
AACGCGCTGATCGGGTTCGCCGGACCGCGGGTGATCGAGCAGACCATCCGGCAGACCCTGCCCGAGGGCTTTCAGCGCTCCGAGTTCCTGCTCGAGCACGGCATGCTCGACATGGTGGTGCCGCGCCACGAGCTCAAGGAGACCGTTGCGCGATGCATCGGCTTCTTCCGCTGAGCCTCCAGCGTCGGCGACCGGCGCGGATCCGGCCGCTCCTTGACCGCATCCGCGAGGTGCTCGGCTCACTCGGCGACCCCCAGCTCTCGCTGCCGTCGATCCTGATCGTCGGCACCAACGGCAAGGGCTCGACCGCGGCCATGCTTGAGGCGGTGCTGGCGGCGCACGGGCTCAGGGTCGGCCTCTACACCTCGCCCCACCTGGTGCGGGTTGAGGAGCGGATCCGGCTCGCCGGCTCGCCGATCGACGCCGCGGCGCTGGCCGGCCACCTGGCCACGCTCGACCGCTACCCGGATCTGACCTTCTTCGAGGCCCTGACCGCGGCCGCATTTCTCGCCTTTTCAGACAGCGGGCTCGACGGCGCCGTCCTCGAGGCGGGGATGGGCGGCAGGTGGGATGCGACCCGGGTGGCGGAGAGTGAGATCGCCGGCCTGACCAACGTCGGCTCCGACCACGCGCGCTGGCTCGGCGAGCGGGTCGAGGAGCGCGCCGCGGACAAGGGGGCGGCGCTGATGGCGGCGCGGCTGCGGGTGCTCGGCGACGGGGTCGCCCCGGAGCTCCTGCCGCACCTCGGCGCCGGGCCCTTCCTAACGGCGGCCGAGCTCATCGATCTCGAGCCGCTGGCGCGGGGACGATTGCTCGTGGGGTGGGGTGAAGGCTCGACCGAGGTCGCGGTGCCGTTCGCCGGCGCCCACCAGACCGCCAACCTCCGGCTCGCGCTGGCGCTCGCGCGCTGCGCCGCCGACGCCGGCTGGATCGACCGCCTGCGGCCGGACGCGGTTCGCGACGGGCTGGCGCGGGCGGACTGGCCCGGGCGGCTGTCGGTCCACCGCGTCCGCGAGCGCTGGGTGCTGCTCGACTGCGCCCACAACCTCGAGGGGGCCGCGGCGCTGGCGGCCTACCTGGCGGGGCGGCCGATCCTCTACCACCTGCTGTTCTCCTGCCTCGACGACAAGCCGGTCGAGGCGATGGCGAGCATCCTGCGGCCGCACGTCGGCAACGTCGTCGTCTTCGAGCTCGAGGACGAGCGCGCGATGCCGATCGACCGGCTGCGGGCGGCGTTCCCGGAGGCCGAGGTCGCGCCGTCGGTTGACGCTGCCCTGCGGCGGCTGCCCGACCCGGTGGTCGCCGCCGGCAGCCTCCGGGTGGCGGGCGAGCTGCTGGCGCGAACCGACCAGGAGGTGGCGGCGTGAGCGGCCGTCTCGTCCGCGACCGCCAGTGGCTCGAGGCCGACGAGGCGCGGCGGCTCGCGCTCTGTGCGGTGCGCTCGTCGGAGGCGACGCGGCGCGGCGTCGACGACGGCTCGTCCGCAGACGACCGGCTCGCCTTCCAGCGCGACCGCGACCGGATCCTCCACGCGCGCGCCTTCCGCCGGCTCAAGCACAAGACCCAGGTCTTCGTGCCCCACGTCGCCGACCACGCCCGCACCCGCCTCACCCACACCCTGGAGGTCGGCCAGCTCGGCCGCACCATCGCCCGTGCGCTCGGCCTCAACGAGGACCTGGTGGAGGCGATCGCGCTCGCCCACGACGTCGGCCACACCGCCTTCGGCCACACCGGCGAGAAGGTCCTCGACGAGATCCTGCGCGGTTCGAGCCCGGAGCTGTCGCTGCCGGCCGCGGTCGTCGCCGAGGTCGGCGCCTTCAAGCACAACTACCAGTCGCTGCGCGTCGTCGACCTGCTCGAACGCCGCTACGAGCGGGCGGGCCTCGACCTCACCGATCAGGTGCGTGAGGGCATCCTCAAGCACACCGCCTGGAAGGTCGGCTTCCCGTTCCCGCTCGAGGACGCCGCCAGCCTCCACCTCGACCGGCAGTGCCACCTCGAAGGCCAGGCGGTGGCCGCCGGCGACGAGATCGCGCAGCAGACCCACGACCTCGAGGACGGGCTGCGCGCCGCCACGGTGAGCCTCGGCTCGGTCGAGGAGCTGGCAGTGGCGCGGCGGGTCACCGAGGAACTCGGCGGCGCCCTTCGCGACGAGCCCCGGCGCTGGCTGCGTCAGCACCTGCTGGTGCGGGGCGTGATCCGGCTGCTCGTCAGCGACGTGATTGCAACCTCGGCTGAGCGCATCGAGCGCTTCTGCTCCCGCCACGGGATCTCCGACCACGAGGCCTGGGTCGCGCGGTCGCGCGAGGTGTCGCAGACCACGGTCTGGTTCTCCGGCGAGGTCGAGGGGCTGTTCGACGAGCTCAAGGCCTTCATCTACCGGTTCATCATCAACCACGCCAGCGTCAACCGGCAGGACTGGCGGGCGCGCAAGGTCATCACGGCCCTTTTTCGGGCCTACTGGACCAACCCGTTGACCCTGCCCAGCTACGTGCTGCTGCGCGCTCGCGACGAGCTCGGCTTCCCCTACCTGCGCGAGCTGCCGATGGCGGCGGTTGCCGGCGAGGTGGCGAGCCGATACCATGCTTCCCCCGGCTTCGCGCGGCTGGTCGCCGACCACATCGCCGGCATGAGCGACCGCTTCGCGCTCGAGGAGTACCGGGCATTGGAGCAGCCGGAGCCGGGCCAGACCTTCTCGGGAGGCGACCGATGATCGTCCTTGCATCGGACCACGCGGGCGTCGCGCTCAAGGCCGAGATCGCCCGCCTGCTCGAGGCGCGCGGCACAGCCTTCCGCGACCTCGGGCCAGCGGACGACGCCTCGGTCGACTACCCGCAGTTCGCCCACCTCCTTGCGGGCGAGATTCTGGCCGGCCGCGCCGACCGCGGCGTGCTGATCTGCGGCACCGGCATCGGCATGAGCATGGCCGCCAACCGCCACTGCGGCATCCGCGCCGCCGTCTGCCACGACGCCTACACAGCAGAGATGGCGCGCCGCCACAACGACGCCAACGTGCTCTGCATGGGCGGCCGGGTGGTCGGCACCGGCGTTGCGGTGCAGATCGTCGACGTGTTCCTGAAGACCGACTTCGAGGGCGGCCGCCACCAGCGCCGGGTCGGCCTGATCGAGCCGCCGCCCGACCGCCAGGAGGAGAGATGACCGACTCGCTGAGACGTGAATTCTTCGACCTTCACCACCGCGCCGTCCTAGCCTCCGACCCGGAGGTGGCGGCTGCGCTCGAGAGCGAGCGGGCTCGCCAGAACGAGGGCCTCGAGCTGATCGCGTCGGAGAACTTCGTCAGCCTGGCGGTGCTCGCCGCCATGGGCTCGGTGATGACCAACAAGTACGCCGAGGGCTACCCCGGCAAGCGCTACTACGGCGGCTGCGAGTTCGTCGACATCGGCGAGGAGCTGGCGCGCGAGCGCGCCAAGCAGCTGTTCGGGGCCGACCACGCCAACGTCCAGCCGCACTCCGGCGCCCAGGCCAACATGGCGGTCTACCTTGCGGTCATGCAGCCCGGCGACACCATGCTCGGCATGGACCTCACCCACGGCGGCCACCTCACGCACGGCCACCCGCTTAACTACTCGGGCAAGGAGTTCAAGGTGGTGCCGTACGGCGTCCACCGCTCGACCGAGACCATCGACTACGAGCGGCTGCGGGAGCTCGCGCTGGAGCACAAGCCCAAGCTCATCGTCTGCGGCGCGTCGGCSTACCCGCGGATCATCGACTTTCCGCGCCTGCGCGCGATCGCCGACGAGGCCGGGGCGCTGATCATGGCCGACATCGCCCACATCGCMGGCCTGGTGGTGGCCGGCCTCCACCCGTCGCCGGTGCCGCACTGCCAGTTCGTCACCACCACCACCCACAAGACCCTGCGCGGGCCGCGCGGCGGCATGGTCCTGTGCAGCGCCGAGTTGGCCGAGGCGCTCGACAAGGCGGTCTTCCCGGGCGTCCAGG
>PQAJ01000109.1 GCA_003105185.1 Holophagae bacterium | reverse complement strand
TAGGGGTCAGGGCCCTCGGTCTCCGCTCCCGTCTCCGTGCCACCAGCCTGCCCGGGGATGGAATCTGGGATCTCGCAGTCCGCCCGGTGGGTGGCGGGATCTTCAGTCTTCGATCTTCAACCTTCGATCACCCCAGGTACTCGCGCCACGGTCGGACCTTGAGCTGATCGATGGGTACCCGCTCGAGGGCCTCGGACAGCCGCTCGGCGAGCTGGCGGTTGGTGATCAGCGGCACTCCGTAGTCGACCGCGGTGCGGCGGATGATGTAGTCGTTGGTCAGCTCTTCCTTCTGGAAGTGCTTGGGGATGTTGATGACGAGGTCGACCCGGCGCTCGCGGATGCAGTCGAGCGCGTTCGGCTGGCCGCCCTCGAGCGGCCAGCGCACGACCTCGGTGGCGATGCCCTCGGGCGTGAGAAAGTCGGCGGTGCCGCGGGTGGCGTAGAGCTTGACCCCGAGGTTGACCAAGCGGCGGACGCTGTCGAGGATCGCGGCCTTGCTCTCGATCGGCCCGGTCGACAGCAGGGCGCTGCGGATGGGGAAGCGGAAGCCGACCGCGATCAGCGCCTTCAGAAAGGCCTCGTCGAAGTCCCAGCCGAGGCAGGCCACCTCGCCGGTCGAGGCCATCTCGACGCCGAGGGTGGGGTCGGCGCCCTCGAGCCGGGTGAACGAGAAGTGGGGCGCCTTGACGCCGACGTAGTCGAGGTCGAGGAAGGAGCGGTCGTCGGCCACCACCGCTCGGCCCATCATGACCCTGGTGGCGGCGTCGATGAAGTTGCGCTTGAGCACCTTGGAGACGAACGGGAACGACCGGGACGCGCGCAGGTTGCACTCGATCACCATCACCCGGTTGTCCTTGGCCAGGAACTGGATGTTGAACGGCCCGGTGATGTTGAGCGAGCGCGCGACCTGGGTGGTGATGACCCGGATCCGGCGCATCGTCTCGAGGTAGGTACGCTGCGGCGGCAGCACCAATGTGGCGTCACCCGAGTGGACGCCGGCGTTCTCGACGTGCTCGGACACCGCCCAGCAGACCAGCTCGCCGTCGCGGGCGACGGCGTCGACGTCGATTTCCTTGGCGTTCTCGATGAACTTCGAGACCACCACCGGGTAGTCCGGCGAGATGTCCACCGCCTTGCCGAGGAAGGTGTTGAGCTCCTCGTCGTTGCCGGCCACCGCCATCGCCGCCCCGGACAGCACGTACGACGGCCGCACGATGACCGGGTAGCCATGTTCGGCCGCGAAGCGGTGCGTGGCCTCGACCGACGTCAGCTCTTGCCACGCCGGCTGGGGCACGTCCAGCTCCTCGAGCAGGCGGGAGAAGCTGTCGCGGTTCTCGGCGCGGTCGATCGAGCGCGGCGAGGTGCCGAGGACGCGCATCCCGGCCTCGAAGCAGCGCAGGGCGAGGTTGTTGGGCACCTGCCCGCCCATCGACAGGATGATGCCGAGCGGTGCCTCCTTGCGGTAGATCTCGGTGACGGCCTCGAAGCTGAGTTCGTCGAAGTAGAGGCGGTCGCACTCGTCGTAGTCGGTGCTGACGGTCTCCGGGTTGTGGTTGACCATCAGCGTCCGGTAGCCGAGGGAGCGCAGGGTGCGGGCGGCGTTGACGCAACACCAGTCGAACTCGACCGAAGAGCCGATCCGGTAGGCGCCGGGGCCGAGGATCAGCACCGTGCCCTCCTGGTCGTAGACGACGTCGTCCTCGGCGCCGTTGTAGGTCAGGTAGAGGTAGTTGGTGGCGGCGGGGTACTCGGCGGCCAGGGTGTCGATCTGCTTGACCCAAGGGTGGAGGGAGAAGGCGTGACGCCGCGCGAGCACGCTCGCCTCGTCGTTGCCGATCGCGGTCGCAACCTGCGCGTCGGAGAAGCCGTGCTGCTTGGCTTCCTCGAGCAGCTCACGGTCGAGGGTGTCCAGCGTGTGCGAGCGCAGCCGCTCCTCGATTGAGACCACGCCCGCGATCTTGTCGAGGAACCAGCGGTCGATGTGGGTAATGCGGTGGATGCCCTCGGTCGACATCCCCTCCGAGATCGCCGCGGCGACCGCGAAGATCCGCCGCTCGGTGGGCTCGGCGAGTGCGGTGGGCAGGTCGTCGAAGTGCATGCGGTCGTTGAGCACCAGGCCGCGGGCGCCGGTCTCGGTCATCCGCAGCGCCTTCTGCAGCGCTTCCTCGAAGCGGCGGCCGACCGCCATCACCTCGCCCACCGACTTCATGGCCGAGCCGATCTGCTCCTTGACGCCGGGGAACTTGCGGAAGTCCCAGCGAGGCGCCTTCACCACCACGTAGTCGAGCGCCGGCTCGAAGCAGGCGCAGGTCGAGCGGGTGACCGAGTTGGAGATCTCGGTCAGGGTCTTGCCGAGCGTGAGCTTGGCGGCGACGAAGGCGAGCGGGTAGCCGGTCGCCTTGGAGGCCAGCGCTGAGGACCGCGACAGCCGGGCGTTGATCTCGATCACCCGGTAGCCCTTGCCCTCGGGCGACAGGGCGTACTGGATGTTGCACTCGCCCACGATGCCGAGGTGGCGGACGACCCGGATCGCAACCTCGCGCAGCAGGTGGTATTCCTCGTCGTCGAGGGTCTGGCTGGGCGCCACCACCAGGCTCTCGCCGGTGTGGATGCCCATCGGGTCGATGTTCTCCATGTTGCAGACGGTGATGCAGTTGTCGGCGGCGTCCCGCATCACCTCGTACTCGATCTCCTTCCAGCCCCTGAGGTACTCCTCGACCAGGACCTGGCCGGTGTGGGCAAAGGCGCGGCGCGCCAGGGCCTCGAGCTCGGCGGGGTTGCGACAGATGCCGGAGCCGAGGCCGCCGAGCGCGAACGCCACCCGCGCCATGCATGGGTAGCCGATCTCCTCACCCGCCGCCACCGCCTCGGCAACGCTGGTCGTGGGCCGGCTGCGCGGGACGTCGACCCCGATCTCGGCCAGCCGCGCCACGAAGCGCTCGCGGTCCTCGGTGTCCAGGATCGCCTCGATCGGCGCGCCGAGCACGCGCACGCCGTGGCGCTCGAGCACGCCCCGGCGGTAGAGCTCGACGCCGCAGTTCAGCGCSGTCTGCCCCCCGAAGCCGAGCAGGATGCCGTCCGGCTTCTCCCGCTCGATCACCTTCTCCACGAACTCCGGCGTCACCGGGATGAAGTAGATCTCGTCCGCYARGTGCTCGGAGGTCTGGATGGTGGCGACGTTGGGGTTGATGAGGACGGTGCGGACCCCCTCCTCCTTGAGCGCCTTGATGGCCTGGCTCCCGGAGTAGTCGAACTCGCCGGCCTCGCCGATCTTGAGCGCCGAGCTGCCCAGCACGAGCACGGTCTTCGGCAGGTCGCCTCTCATCGCCGCCCCCTCGCCACGGCCTCGGCGAAGTCGTCGAAGATCCAGGCCGAGTCCACCGGCCCGGGATTGGCCTCGGGGTGGAACTGGACGCTCCAACGCGGCTTGGACCGGTGCCGGATGCCCTCCACGGTTCCGTCGTTGGCGTTGACGAACCACAGCCGCCAGTCGTCGGGCAGCGAGCCAGCGCGCACCGCATAGCCGTGGTTCTGGGAGGTGATCACGCAGCGCTTGCCGCGCTCGCCAGACGGCAGCAGCTCGACGCACGGCTGGTTCTGGCTGCGGTGGCCGAACGGCAACTTGTAGGTCTCGGCGCCGGCAGCGAGCGCGAGCAGCTGGTTGCCGAGGCAGATACCGAGGATCGGCGCCTCGAAGGCGAGGGCCCGCTCGATGTTGCGGGTCGCGGCCCGGCACATCGTCGGGTCGCCGGGACCGTTAGAGATCACCAGCCCGTCGAAGGTCACGCCCAGGAAGTAGTGATCGTGGGGCACCCGGACGACGTTCATGCGCCGCGCAAGAAGGCTGCGGATGATGCTCGCCTTGGCGCCGCAGTCGAGCAGGACCACGGTTGGCGCGCCGGCGGCGCCGCAGTCATAGCGGATCACCTCTCCGACGCTGACGCTCGCCACCAGATCGGTGGCGTTCGGATCGAAGAGCGGCAGCGGCTCCTCGGGGTCGGCCGCCTCGAGGGCGCCGAGCATGGTGCCGCTCGAGCGAAGGTGCTTGGTCACGGCGCGGGTGTCGACGCCGGCCAGCGCGGGGATGCCCTCCTCCCGCAGCCAGTCGTCGAGGCTGCGCGCGGCGCGGGCGTGGCTGTAGCGCCCGGAGTGCTCCCACACCACCAGGCCGGCGGCCTGGATCCGCTCCGACTCGAATCCGAGCGGCAGGCCCGAGGCGTCGCGCTCGAAGGCGGGCACCCCGTAGTTGCCGACCAGTGGGTAGGTCAGCACCAGGATCTGGCCGGCGTACGACGGGTCGGTGAGGGACTCCGGGTAGCCGACCATGCCGGTGTTGAAGACGACCTCGCCGGCAACCGGCTCGGTTGCCCCGAACCCAACGCCCTCGAAGACGCTGCCGTCTTCGAGCCGCAGCCGACCTCGCCGCATGCGCCTCTCCCCGGACGCCCCTGCGGCCGGGCTACCGCCGCGGCCGACTCGGGCTTATCCTTCGATCTCGGGCGGCGAGTGTAGCAGAGGGGGATCTGGGGGATAGGATCAAGGGGCCAGGGGCGGTGCCCGCTTTCGTCCTCGTCTCCGTGCCCGCATCCGCATCCGCGCCCGGATGTCAGTCCGCTCTTCGCGGTCTCCTTCGGGCTCGGAAGCGGAAGGGGATGCGGATGGGAGAATGGGCAAGGGCATGGACGGAGGGGCGCGAGCGCTGTGCCCGCCGAGCTCCAAGAAACGAGGAGGGTGCTGCAGGAGATGCGAAAAGTTCTCATTATCTTCGCCCATCCTGCCCTCGAGAGGTCGCGGGTCAACCGAGCGCTGATCGAGGCGGCCGCTGGCGTCGAGGGCGTGCGGGTCCATGACCTCTACCAGGCCTACCCGGACTTCGACATCGACGTCCCCTTCGAGCAACGCCTGCTCGAGGCGCACGGCGTCGTGGTCCTCCAGCATCCCTTCTTCTGGTACAGCGCCCCGGCGATCCTCAAGCAGTGGCAGGATCTGGTGCTCGAGCACGGCTGGGCGTACGGGCACGCCGGCACCGCCCTCAAGGGCAAGTGGACGCTCAACGCCATCACCGCCGGCGGCGGCGAGGACAGCTACCGGCGGGAGGGTGGCAACCGGTTCGAGATCGGCGAGCTGCTGGCGCCCTTCGAGGCCACCGCGCGGCTGTGCGGCATGATCTGGCTGCCGCCGTTCGTGGTTCATGGCACGCACCGGCTCGGCGATGCCGAGATTGACGCTCACGCCGGCGACTATCGGCGGCTGCTGATCGGTCTGCGGGACGGAGCGGTCGACGCTGCTGCCGCCCGCAGGTGGCCGCGGCTGAACATGGATCTCGCCGCGGTGCTGGGAGGCTGACGGCCATGCACGGCGAGGGGTTCTTCTACCAGGCGTTCGTCTACCTGCTCGCGGCGGTGGTGTCGGTGCCGATCGCCAAACGGCTCGGCCTCGGGTCGGTGCTTGGCTACCTGCTGGCCGGCATCGCGATCGGGCCGTGGGGACTGCGGCTGGTCGGCGAGGAGGGCGCCGATGTTCTGCACTTCGCGGAGTTCGGCGTGGTGATGATGCTCTTCCTGATCGGCCTCGAGCTGCAGCCGTCGCTGCTGTGGCGGCTGCGGGTGCCGATCGTGGGCCTGGGGGGCCTCCAGGTGGGCGTCACCGCTCTCACGTTGACGGCGGTCGCGGTCGCGCTCGGCCTGCCTTGGAACGCCGGCCTCGCCGTCGGCCTGATCCTCGCACTGTCGTCGACCGCGATCGTGCTGCAGACTCTCGAGGAGAAGGGGCTGCTCAAGACCGACGCCGGCCAGAGCGCGTTCTCGGTGCTGCTCTTCCAGGACATCGCCGTGATCCCAATGCTCGCCGTGCTGCCGCTGCTCGCCGTTGGTGAGACGCGCGCTACCGCTTCCGGCGGGACGAGCTGGATTGATGGTTTGCCTCCGGTGGCAAAGACGCTGGTCGTGCTCGCCGCCGTGGTCGCGATCGTCGTCGGGGGACGCTACCTGACCCGACCCGCCTTCCGCTTCATCGCCCGGGCCAGGTTGCGCGAGCTTTTCACCGCGGCGGCGCTGCTGCTGGTGATCGCCATCGCGCTGCTGATGTCGCGGGTCGGCCTCAGCCCGGCGCTCGGCACCTTCCTGGCAGGTGTCGTGCTCGCCAACAGCGAATACCGGCACGAGCTGGAGGGCGACATCGAGCCCTTCAAGGGGCTGCTCCTCGGCCTGTTCTTCATCGCGGTCGGCGCATCCGTCGACTTCGGGCTGGTCGCCTCCCGTCCGGCAGTGGTGGCGGGCCTGGTCGCCGCGTTGCTGGCAACCAAGTTTGGGGTCCTGCTGGTGCTCGGACGCGCCTTCGGGATGGGCACGGACCAGAACCTGCTGTTCTCGTTCGCACTGGCGCAGGGAGGCGAGTTCGCCTTCGTACTGTTCTCGTTCGCGTCGCAGCACGGCGTGCTGCCGGTATCGGTGACCGGCCCGCTGGTCGCGGTCGTGGCGCTGTCGATGGCGTTGACGCCGCTCGTGATGTTGGTGCACGAGCGGCTGGTGGCGCCGCGGATCGGACGACGCGAGGGAGAGGCTCGCGAGCCGGACGCGATCACCGGCAGCAGCCAGGTGATCATCGCCGGCTACGGCAGGGTCGGGAGTGTCATCGGCCGGTTGCTCGCTGCCAACGGCATCTCGGCGACCGTCCTCGACCACGATTCCGATCACGTCGAGCTGCTGCGGCGCTTCGGCCAACGGGTGTTCTACGGTGACGCGTCCCGCCATGACCTGCTCGAAGCGGCGGGTGCCGGCTCGGCGCGGGTGCTGGTGATCGCCATCGACGACCCCGACAAGATTCTCCAGATCGTCGAGACGGCGCATCGCTACTACCCGCACCTGCAGGTCCTCGCCCGGGCCGTCAGCCGGACCCACGCCTACGAGCTGCTCGACGCCGGGGTGGAGCTCGTGTACCGGGAGAACCTCGACACCTCACTGCAAATGGGGGTCGACGTGATGCGGGCCATGGGCGTGCGGGCCTACGAGGCCGGGCGGCGGTCGCGGTTGTTCCGCCGCCACGACGAGCTGGGGCTGCGCGAGCTCGCAGCCATGCGCGAGGACCGTCCGGCCTACATCCGGAGGGCGCGCCAGCAGCTCGAGGAGCTCGAGCGGATCCTCACCGCAGATCGCCTCGAGGCGGACGAGCAGCGCGATGCCGCCTGGGACACCCGGACGCTGCGCGAGGAGATGGCGGGTGGGGCGGAACGATGATGGTCGGACCTCACTCCCTGGCAACTCGGTCTTCCGGCTCGGGCGCAGCGCACGACCGCCGGGCGGCCTCCCGGAAACCTCCAGGGAGAGTCGGAATCATCTGTGGCTGCGGCGGGTTACGGTTGGTCGAGTTGAGACGCTTTGCTGGCCTCCGCTGGTGCCGGGATCGCGCGGCCCCGAGCGCGGGGGATGGATCTCCGCCCCGACGGCCGGCCGCCATCGCGATCCTGCTGGCGATCACCCTCACGCTCGTGCTCGGATCGGCGCCGGTCGGTGCCGACGGGGCCGTGGACCAGTGGCGCTTCAGCGGGGTTGGTCGCGTCGACGCCATCGGCGACGTCCACGGTGCCTACCCCCAGCTGGTCCAGGTGCTGCAGGAGGCCGGCCTGATCTCCGCGGATCGTGCGTGGATCGGCGGCTCGACCCATCTGGTGATGCTCGGCGACATTGTCGACCGCGGCCCCCAATCCAGGGAGGCGCTGAGCCTGGTCATGCGCCTGCAGGCCGAGGCGCGGCAGGCGGGCGGCCAAGTGCACCTGGTGCTCGGCAATCACGAGGTGATGAACCTGGTGGGCGACCTCCGCTACGTCAGCCCGGAGGAGTTCGCTGCCTACGCCGCCGACGAGGACCCCGAGGTGCGCAAGCTTGCCCTCAAGCGGTGCCTGCAGTCGTCGGTGGCTGGCAAACGAGACGCGAAGAAGGCCCGCGATGCCTTCGAGCAGCGGTTCCCGCCCGGCTACTTCGGTCACCGGCAGGCCTTCTCTCCCGACGGCGTCTTCGGACGCTGGCTGCTCGCCCAGGAGATCCTCGTTGTCGTCAACGACGTGGCGTTCGTCCACGGCGGGCTGGCGCCGGTGCTGCTCGAGCTCGAGCCCGACCAGGTCAACGCGGTGGCCATGGGCCAGCTCAGGCGTTTCGTGGCGGTGCAGCAGCGGCTGATGACGCTCGGCGTGCTGGGTCCGGAGATGAGCTACGCCGAGCAGACCGCCAAGGTGCAGTCACTGGCCTACGGCAAGGCGGCAGCCCGGTCGACCGAGCCCGGCGAGGCCGTCCAGCTCGCGCGGACCATGGTCGAGCTCGGCGGCGGCTTGGTGTTCCGCCCTGACGGACCGCTGTGGTACCGCGGCACCAGCCTCAACCCCGAAAGCGAGGAGCGATCGCTGGTGCACGACGTGCTCGCTCACCTCGGCGCGGCCAGCGTCGTGGTTGGGCACACCACCTCGCACACCACCCGTCTGATGACCCGCTTCGACGGAGAGGTGGTGATGGCGGACACCGGGATGCTGGCGAGTCACTACCAGGGGAGGCCGTCAGCGGTCGAGATTCGGAACGGCCAGCTGTTCGCGGTCTACCCGGGCGAGGGATCGCGGCCGCTTCAGGCGCAGCGCTGGGAGTTCACCGCGGACCGATTCACCGACGATGCCGACGTTGAGGAGTTCTTGAGGACGGCGCAGGTGGTGTGGAAGGAGGCGGTCGGGAGCGGAACCACCCGCCCGGTCCAGATCGGCCTCGCTGGCAGCGGCCGCCGAGCCAAGGCGATCTTCAAGGTGGTCGACGAGGACGGCCGCCGGTACGCCCACGAGGTAGCGGCCTACAAGCTCGACCGGCTGCTCGGGCTCGGCATGGTGCCGACGGCGGTGCTGCGCTCCATCGACGGCACCATGGGATCGGTGCAGCTCTGGGTCGAAAACGCGGTCAACGAGAACAACCGGCGCGATATGGACATGGAGCCCGGCGACCCCGCGGCCTTCGAGTCGAGCCTCGCTGACGCCCGGGTCTTCGATCTGGTGATCTTCAACATCGGTCGCAACGGCTCGAACACATTGGTCACGCCCGCCGACTGGCGGCTCCACCTCATCGACAATGAGCGCGCCTTCGCGGCCAGCTCGCCGACCGACGCGCTCCTCAAGGACGCGCGCTCCGTGCTCGATGAGTCCCTCGAGCAGCGCTTGGCGGCGCTCGACCGCGACGCCGTGCGCGCCGAGCTCGCGGGCCTGCTCAGCGAGGACGAGATCGCGGCCCTGCTCGCCCGCGTCGATCTGCTGCTGCCGCACTCCTGATCGCCGCCCCGCCGAGCCAGGTCTCGGCGCCCGATGAGGGCGCGTCACGGGAGGCTGCCCCCGGGCGCGCGGGTGGCAGTCACGAAGGAAGGGCCGGTCCCGATCCGCTCGCCCCGAACTCATTGCCCCGCGCGTGCCACAATGGGCTCGATGATCCTCCCGGCAACCCGTGAGGAGGCGCTCGCCCTCGACGCCGCCGACCCGATCGGCCGCTACCGCGACGGCTTCCTGCTGCCTGGCGATTTGATCTACCTGGACGGCAACTCGCTCGGCCCGCCGCCGCGGCGGGCACTCGAGCGCGTCGAGGAGGTGCTGCGGGGCGAGTGGGGCGGCGAGCTGATCCGCGGCTGGACATCGCGGGGCTGGATCGACCTCCCGGCGCGTGTTGCAGCCGCGATCGCGCCGCTGGTCGGGGCGGCTCCCAACGAGGTGATGGTCGCCGACTCGATCTCGGTCAACCTCTACAAGCTGCTCGCGGCAGCGCTCGAGCTGCGCCCCGGCCGCCCCGTGATCGTGTCCGAGGTCGACAACTTCCCGACCGATCTCTACGTCGCACAGGGCCTCGCCGAGCTGCTCGGCGGCCGCTGCGAGCTGCGGCTGGTGGAGCGGGCCCGGCTCAGGGAGGCGCTCGACCCCGAGGTGGCGGTCCTGATGCTGACGCACGTCGACTTCCGATCGGGCGAGATGCACGACATGGCCGCCTGGACCCAGGCGGCGCACGCGGCCGGCGCGCTGGTGCTGTGGGACCTGGCGCACTCCGCGGGTGCGGTGCCGGTCGATCTTGGTGGCTGCGGCGCCGACCTTGCCGTCGGCTGCGGCTACAAGTACCTCAACGGCGGCCCCGGGGCGCCGGCATTCTCGTTCGTGGCGGGCCGCCACCACGGCGCCCTGCGCTCGCCGCTGTGGGGGTGGATGGGGCATGCCGCGCCGTTCGAGTTCGCCACCTCCTACCAGCCGGCGCCGGGCGTGGCGCGGCTGCTGGTTGGGACGCCGCCGATCCTGAGCCTGGCCGCGCTCGAGCGCGGCGTCGAGAGCGTCGCCGAGATCGGGATCTCGCAGCTGCGGGCGAAGTCGATCGCGCTGACCGAGCTGTTCATCGGCCTCGTCGACCGCGACTGTGGGGGCCAGGGCCTCGAGCTCGGCTCGCCGCGCGAACCGGCCCGGCGCGCCAGCCAGGTCGCCTTGCGCCACCCGGAAGGCTACGCCGTGATGCAGGCGCTGATCGCCGCCGCCGTCATCGGCGACTTCCGGCCGCCGGACCTGCTGCGCTTCGGCTTCGCGCCGGCCTACGTCCGTTTCGTCGATGTGTGGGACGCGGTGGCGCGGCTGCGCGGCATCCTCGACCGCCGTAGCTGGGACCGCCCCGAGCATCGCGCGCGGCGGAAGGTCACGTGAGATGCGGCGGGCCGCGCTCGCGCTGCTCGCGCTCGCCGCTGCCGGCATCGTCGCGGCCGGGGAGGCGACTGTGCTGACCGCCGGCAACGTGGTCGCCCTGCCGCGGCCCACCGCCGACCTCCGGCTGGCGTATGGAAGCGATCCGCTCCAGTTCGGCGAGCTGCGGCTGCCCGCGGGCCCGGGGCCGCACCCGGTGGCGGTGGTGATCCACGGCGGCTGCTGGCTGGCCGAGTACGATCTCGGCTACATGTCGGCCCTGGCGGCGGCGCTCGCCGAGGCCGGGGTTGCGACCTGGAGCATCGAGTACCGGCGGGTCGGCGATCCCGGCGGTGGCTGGCCTGGGACCTTCACCGACGTGGCCGCTGCGGCGGACCACCTGCGCGGGCTCGCCGCCGGCCATCACCTCGATCTGGGGCGCGTGGTCGCGGTGGGTCACTCGGCGGGGGGCCACCTGGCGCTGTGGCTGGCCGCCCGCCACGGGCTGGCAGCGGATGATCCGCTGCGCGGCGCCTCGCCGCTGCCGCTCGCCGGCGTGGTGGCGCTGGCCGGCATTTCGGACCTTGCGGCCTTTGCCGCGCCCGAGGGCTGCGGCGCGGCGGTCGCCCCGCTGCTCGGCGGCGAGCCGGCCGGGGTTCCCGAGCGACTCCATCGGGCCTCGCCGATCGAACGGCTGCCGCTCGGGCTGCCGCAGGTGCTGATCGTGGGCGCGCTCGACACCATCGTGCCGCCGGAGCAGGCGGAGCGCTACGCGGCGGCCGCTGCCGCGGCCGGCGAAAGGGTGCGGGTGCTGCCGATCGCGGCGGCCGGGCACTTCGAGCTGGTGGTGCCGGGGAGCGTCGCCTGGCCGTCGGTCCGCGACGCCGTGCTCGAGCTGGCCCGTTGACAGGGGCTGCGCCGTCGCGCCCCTCCCCGCCGTTCCTCGGCCCCTGACCTCTTCCCCTCTTGCCACTGCTATCCTCTGCGGTCGGAGCCGGAGATGAACCGCGCCTTCCTCGTTCCGCGCCGTGCCGACCTCGCCGCCATGTTCAGCCTGGCGGTGCCGGTGGTGGTGGTGCAGGTCGGGATGATGCTGATGGGCGTGGTCGACACCATGGTGGTGGGCCGGGTGTCGGCCGAGGCGCTCGCGGCCGTCGCCCTCGGCAACCTGGCGGTGGTGGCAGTTTCGGTGTTCGGTATGGGCCTGCTGCTGGCGCTGGATCCGGTGGTGGCCCAGGCGGTGGGTGCAGGCGACGAGCCCGCGGTCTGCCGGGCCGTGCAGCGCGGGCTGCTGCTCGCGGTCTTGGTCACGATCCCGACGACCCTCCTGCTGCTGCCGGTGGAGCCGGTGATGTCCCTGCTGCGGCAGCCGCCAGACACGGTGCCGATCGCCGCCGGCTTCGTTTATCGCTCGCTGCCCGGCCTGCTGCCGTTCTTCGGCTTCATCGTGCTGCGCCAGACCCTGCAGGCGCACGAGCGGATGCGTCCGATCGTGACCGTCATCATTGCCGCCAACGTGCTCAACCTGGTGCTCGACGTCGTGCTGGTGTTCGGCCTGCTCGGCGCGCCGGTGATGGGCGCCTTCGGGGCGGCCTGGGCCACCACCGCCTGCCGCTACCTGCTGTTCCTGGGCCTCCTGTTCGCGGATCGTCGTGAGCTGGTGCCGCTGCTGTCGAGAGTCGACGGCGAGGCGCTGCGGCTGCGGCCGCTCCTGGCCATGGCGCGCCTCGGCGCGCCGATCGGGCTCCAGATCCAGCTCGAGGTTGCGGCGTTCGGCGTCATCGGCCTGCTCATGGGTGGTCTCGGCACGATCGAGATGGCCGCCCATCAGGTGGCGATCAACCTCGCCTCGCTGACCTTCATGGTGCCGCTCGGCGTGGCGTCGGCATCGGCGGTGCGGGTCGGCCACGCCATCGGCCGGGCGGACGGCCCGGAGGTGCGGCGCGCCGCAGGCGCAGCACTGGCGTGCGGTGTCGGCTTCATGGCCTGCACCGCTCTGCTCTTCCTCGCCCTGCCTCGGGCGTTCGCGTCCGCCTACACCTCAGAGGTCGCGGTGGTCGGCCTGGCAGCGGCGCTGATCCCGATCGCCGGGGTCTTCCAGATCTTCGACGGCGTGCAGGTGGTGTCCTCCGGAATCCTGCGCGGTCTCGGCGACACGCGGGCGCCGATGGTCATCAACGTCCTCGGCTTCTGGCTCGTCGGCATGCCGGTCAGCCTCGGCCTCGCGTTCGGGCTCGGGCTCGGCCCTCGCGGCCTGTGGTGGGGCCTGGTGGCAGGCATCGCGGCGGTCGCGGCGCTGCTGCTGGCGAGGATCGCGAGCAGGCTGTCCCGCCCGATGGCGCGCGTGGTGGTCGACGAGCCGTCAGTTCGCTGAGCGGCGGGTGACGGCGAGCACTGTCAGGTCGTCGTGCCGGTGGTAGCCGAGCGCGGCGGCGCTGGCCACCCGGACCAGCTCGGCGGGCGTCCGCCAGGACGCCACCGCCAGCGCGGCGCGCACGCCCTCGGACCCGAGCTCGATGCCGTCGGCAGTCGTACTCTCGCTGAGGCCGTCGGTGTACAGCAGCAAGGCGTCGCCGGGGGCGAGGTGGAGCCGGCGGGTGGCAAAGGGCGCGTCGCAGAACAGCCCGATCGGCATGCCGTCGGCTGGCAGCTCGGCGATGCCGGAGGCAGCGACGACCAGCGGCGAGGTGTGGCCGGCGGTGCACAGCTCGACCTCACCGTCCGGCTGGAGCCGGGCGGCGACCAGGGTCGCGAAGGCGCTGGTCGGTGAGGCAGCGCAGAGGAGGCGGTTGGCGCGCTCGACCATGTCCACGAGACCCGACCCGGCGGTGGCCCGGAACACGGCATGCAGGTGGGACATCAGCAGGGCGGCGGCGACGCCCTTGCCGGAGACGTCGCCGACCATGACCAACAGGTCGTCGCCCGATCCACTGGGGGTCAGGACGTCAACGTAGTCGCCGCTCACCGCGCCGTGCGGCTGGTAGAGGAAGTGGCCGCTCCAGTCGCCCGCGGCGAAGTCGCGCGGCGGCAGCAGCGAGGCCTGGACCCCTGACGCCAGCTCGAGGTCGCGCTCCAGCGCGCGCCGCTCCTCGTCGTTCAGGCAGTCGAGGCAGACGGTGGTCAGCGGGTTGGCGCGGAGCCGGTCCTCCTCGATGCTCAGGTGGCAGCGGGTGCAGGCGCCGAAATCAGGCCCTTCGAGCCGGTCGAGAGCCGCGTCGACTTCGGCCAGCAAGCCGGCGACCCGGGGTCCGACGGCTGCGGCTGGCAGGGCCGCGAGCCGCTCGCGACGGTCCATGAGCGAGCTGCGCAGGGCGCGGCGGTCGATCTCGCTGAGGCTCGGCTGCGGTATGAGGGCGTCGGTCACGGAACACTCCTCACCATCAAAGAATTTTTCAGTAGTTAGAATATGATATTGAGCCTAACTTGTCAAGTTAAGAATATCGGTTATGATTGGGCATGATGGAGCCGACCTTTGAGTTCACCGCCGGCAGCCTCTGCCTGGACTTCACGAACGGCCTCGGGAGCCGCCTCGAGGCGCCGGCGGACTCGATCCGCGCCTACTCGGACCTCGTCGCATGGGCCGTGCAGGCTGGCATCCTCGCGCCGAGCCAGGGCCAACGCCTCCTCGAGGGCGCTGACCGCGAGCCAGAGCGGGCCGCAGACGCCGTGCGGCGCGCCGCCCGGCTGCGCGAGGCGATCTACCTCGCGTTCTCACGGCTGGCCGGAGGCCGACCGCCGCGGGAGGAGGAGCTGCAGACCATCAACCGCCTCCTCGCCGAGGCGCTGCCCCACCTGCGGCTGCGGCGGGCTGAGGCGCGCTGCCGCTGGGAGTGGTTGGTTCCCGAGGGCACCGTGGATCAGATGTTATGGCCGGTGGCGCGGTCGGCGGCTGAGCTGCTGACGTCGGACCGCGTCGAGCGAGTGCGGGAGTGCGCGTCCGAGACCTGCTCGTGGCTGTTCCTCGACGGCAGTCGCAATCGCCGCCGCAGGTGGTGCGACATGGCGAGCTGCGGCAACCGGGCCAAGGCCCGGCGCTATTACGAGCGACACCACCGCAGCTGAGCGGCGTCGGCCGC
This sequence comes from Holophagae bacterium, assembly GCA_003105185.1. Classification (GTDB taxonomy): domain Bacteria; phylum Acidobacteriota; class Thermoanaerobaculia; order Thermoanaerobaculales; family Sulfomarinibacteraceae; genus FEB-10. The sequence continues at coordinate 10,670 of PQAJ01000109.1, read as the reverse complement.
GCCGCGATCAGTCGGCGCGCAGCACCCGGGCGGCGACGGCGGTGAAGGCGAGACCGAAGAGCGCGAGCACGGCGAGCGGCAGCGCCACACCCTGCAGGCCCTCTCCGAACGAGATCACCCCGTGCAGGGCGCGCATCGCCCAGCCGGTGGGAAACAGCAGGGCCACCTTCTGCAGCGCCGGCGACACCACCTCGATCGGCCACCAGCAGCCGCCGAGGGCCGCCATCCCCATCGTCGCCATCACGCCCACGCTCGCGGCGCGGTCGGCATCGCGGACGAAGCCGCCGACTGCGACTCCGAGCGGCGCCACCGCCGCTCCGAACAGGATCAGAATCGCCCAGACCTCGAGCGGCCGGCCGCCGAGGCCTTCGCCGAAGAAGCGCGCGCCGAGGAGGCACACCAGCACCAGCACCGTGACCTGGACCGCGGCGACCGCCATGCGGCCGATGATCTTGCCGAGGATGATGTCGGCTCGCGACACCGGGCAGGTGGCAATCCGGCGCAGCATGCCGCGCTGCCGCTCGGCGCTGATGCTGCCCGCGCCGTAGGTGAGCGCGACCAGCATCACGAACATCACGGCGTTGCCCGGCATCGAGTGCGCGAAGCCGCCCGGGGCGACGCGGGCCTTGCCCGCGTAGCGCGACTCGACCGTCACCAGATCGACCGCGCCGGCGGTGGCGAGCACGGCATCGAGCTCCGCCGGGCCCTCGGAGCCGGTGGCGGCCTGCGCCTCGACCAGCCTGCCGATGAGGCGAGCCACCGCGCCTGCGATCCGGGCCTGGGCGGCGAGGGACGCCTCGGCGTTGCTGTCGGGGTCGCGCTCCAGGCGCAGCGTCACCTGCTCGCCGGCCACCACCTTCTCGGTGAAGCCCTTCGGGATGACCAGGGTCCGCGTCGTGTCAGGGGTCGAGTCCTTGGCCTCGGGCGGGATCTCGGCGATCGCCAGGCGCGCGCCCGCGAGGTCCGAGAGGAGCATGCGGGCGAGCTCGCCGCCGTCCTCGTCGACCACGGTCAGCTTCACCTGGGTGGCGGTCGGGTCCTGGCCGCCGCCCATGACCATCCCGAAGAAGGTGGCGAAGACGACCGGCATGATGAACATCCAGAGCACCGCGCTGCGGTCGGCGAGGGTCAGCCGGAGGTCGAGCCGGGCCAGGGAAAGCGCGGCGCGGCTCACAGCGCCCCCCGCGCGAGCCGCCGCCCCATGACCGCCGCGCCGATCGCGATGCCGAGCGCGCCGCCCCCGGCGAGCACCGCCAGGTTGGGCAGAATGTCGGCGATGCCGCCGCCTGCGATCAGGCTCGAGAAGGCGGACGTCGCCCAGTAGACGAGGGTGGTCCTGGCGATCGGGTGGAGAAAGGCCGGCATCTGGGCGAGCGGCACGAAGGCGCCGCCGAGCATGCACCAGCTCATGATGACGATGGTCGCCAGCGCGTCCCCCTGGCGCTCGCTGCCGACCACGCTCATGACCAGCAGCAGGGTTCCGCTCGCGGCGACGGCGGCCGCCACCACCACGGCGGCGACCGCGAGCGGGGGCCCCCAGGCGACGCCGGCGGCGACACCCGCCGCCACCAGCAGCCCCAGGCCGGCGGCGCTCACCACCAGCACCGACAGGCACTTGCCGACGAGGTAGGAGGCGGGGGTGACCGGCGCGGTCAGCAGCTGCCGCACCACCCCGGTCTCGCGGTCGTGGAGCATGTCCCGGGTGGCCGACTGGGCGAGGAAGAGCACGCCGAGGATCGCGAAGCCGGGCAGGAACACGCTGAGCACAGCAGCTATGCCCTGCGGCTTCTTCGCTGACGCCTCCTCGCCCTTGGCCGCGCCGACGTCGACCGCCTCGAGCCTGACCACCGGCGGGAACAGGTACAGGTCGAACTGCTTGGCGCGGCGGTTGAAGGACGCGCTGAGCGACGCGACGGCGGCGTCCTCGGGGCGGTGGTCGGCGTCGAGGAAGGAGGAGATCACGTCGAGCTCCGGCCGGAGAGCGCGCGAGCCGGCGGACAGCACCGTGGCGCCCAGGACCACCCCCTCCTCCACGACCAGGGGCAGGAAGCGCTGGGCGGGGTTCTTGACCACCTCGATGGCGGTCGGCGTGCCGTCGATGACGGCCCGCGTGAACCCCTTCGGCAAGTGGACGAGGGCGGAGGCGTCGCCGCGGTTCATCATCTCGACGCCTTCGGGCCCGACCGGCACCACCTCGAGGCGGCCTTCGGACTCCGGGCGGTCCCCGGCCCCCTGGAGCAGCCGGCCGAGCAGGCTGTCGTCCTCATCCCACAGCAGCACGCGGATCGTGATGCCGTCCCCGTCGCCGTGGCCCCCGAAGACGACTGCGAAGATCGCGGCCATCATCAGCGGGATCGCGAACAGGAGCGCGGTGCGGCCTGGGTTGCGGAGGTAGCGCAGGAGGTCGCGGCGCAGGATCTGGAAGGCAGCCATCAGTCGCGCAGCTCGCGGCCGGTGAGGCTGATGAAGACGCTCTGCAGATTGGGCCGCTGGATCGACACGTCATCGAGCGCGAGGCCGCTCGCCAGCACCGCGGGCAGCACCGCGAGCAGGCCTGGGCCACCGGCCGCGACCGACAGCATCGCACTGCCGTCCCCGGCCTGCAGCACGCGCACGCCGGCAATCGCCTGCAGGCGGTCACGCGCCTCGCCACCGGCGAAGCCGCCGGTGAGCCGCAGCACCTCAGCCTCGCCGGCGAGCCGCGTCAGCTCGTCGAGGGTGCCGACGGTGAGGATCCGGCCGTGGTCGATGATCGCGATCCGGTCGCACAGCTCCTGCGCCTCCTCCATGTAGTGGGTCGTGTAGAGGACGGTGGTGCCGCCGGCGGCCACGCCGCGGATGACCTCCAGGATGTTGAGGCGCGCCTGCGGGTCGATGCCGACGGTCGGCTCGTCGAGGAGCAGGAAGCGAGGACGGTGGAGCAGGCCCATGCACAGGTTGAGCCGGCGTTTCATGCCGCCGGAGAAGCTCTTGACGCGGTCGCCGGCACGATCGGCGAGGCCGACCCGGCTCAGGCCCTCGTCGACCCGCTCCTTGAGCTCGCTCCCGGAGAGGCCATACAGCGAGCCCCAGAACGACAGGTTGTCGCGGGCGGTCAGGTCTTCGTAGACGGCGACCTCCTGCGGCACCACGCCGAGGTGGCGCTTGACCACGGTCGGCTCGAGCCAGATGTCGCGGCCGTCCACCAGGACCCGGCCGCTGTCGGGCTTCAAGACCCCCGAGATCATGCACAGCGTGGTCGTCTTGCCGGCGCCGTTGGGGCCGAGCAGGCCGAGGATCTCACCGTCGCGGACCTCGAACGAAACATCGTCGACCGCGACCAGGTCGCCGAAGCTCCTGCGCAAGCGTTCAACTGTGATCATGGGCGGATTCTACTCCGTGCCCGGGCGGGGTCCAATCGAGCTCAGCTGCCCTGCAGGAGTGCGATCGCGGCCTCGCGCGACGGCGCATGGTCGATGTGGTCGAGCAGCATCACGATCTGGAGCAGCTTCTCGACCTGGTGCGGGATTCCGGCGAAGACCATCCCGGCTGTGGCCTGGGAAGCGGACCACATCAGAGATGCCAGGATGCCGACCCCGCAGCTGTCGATCCGTTCAACGCCCGCGAGGTCGATGACGATCTTCCGGCAGCCGCCGGTGATCTTCTGCCGGACCTCGTCCTGGAAGCCGTAGGCCGGCTCCGACCCGGTGAGCGGACCGGCTAGAGTGAAAACGACCAGCTCGCCGTCGCCGCCACCCGGGGTCTCGCGTGAGTACTCGAGCTTCTTTCTGATCATGGCCGCGGCCTCCATTCGGGATCGAGAGAGCAGCCTCGTGACACGAGCCGGTGAGTCCTGCGATCGGAGTGTATCAGGCGGCGGCCCGCGTTCGGTATGCTGCGCGCGGGGAGGGGGTTGCCATGAGGCTCGACAACAAGGTTGCGCTGGTCACCGGGGCGAGTCGCGGGATTGGGGCGGCCACGGCCAGGCTGCTCGCCCGGCACGGCGCCGCGGTCGCGGTGAACTTCCATCAGAGCGCCGCTGCTGCCGGCGCGCTCGCGTCCGAGATTGAGGCCGCCGGCGGCCGGGCGCTGGCGGTGGGCGCCGACGCCCGGGACCGAGCGCAGGTCGAGGCGATGGCGGCCGGGGTGGCCGCCACCCTGGGGCCGGTCGACATCCTGGTGCTCAACGCCGCGATCCAGTTTCCGATGGTGCCGTTCATGGACTACCCGTGGGAGGCGTTCGAGGCCAAGCTCACGGGCGAGCTCAAGGCGGCATTCTTCTGCAGCCGCGCGGTCGCCCCGTCGATGATCGAGCGCGGGCGGGGCTGCATCATCGCGGTTTCGAGCGGGCTCTCCCGCCACCCRGGCKTCGGGTTCTGCGCGCACTCGACCGCGAAGTCCGCCCTCGACGCYTTYGCSCGGGCGCTCGCGCTCGAGCTCGGACCGCGCGGCATCCGGGTCAACGTGGTCGCGCCCGGGCTGACCTTGACCGACGCCACGGCCGGGCTTCCCCAGCAGGTGAAGGACGCGATGGCTCGCCAGACGCCGCTCGGCCGCAACGCGCTGGCGGAGGACGTCGCTGGCGCGATCCTAGCCCTGGCTTGCGACGAGGCCGGCTTCGTCAGCGGCGCCTACGTGCCGGTCAGCGGCGGCTCTCAAATGATGTAGCCGAGCGTCGAGGGATTCCTCCTCGAGCGCTCTCCCGGCAAGCGCTGCGCGAGCGGCGTGATCGGTGCGCTGGCCGGATCCGCTCGGTCAGCCGGCCGGCGTTTCGTGCGTCCTGCCGCCGAGGAACCACAGCCAGCGGCCGAGCTTCGACTGCAGCGACTCCATGTAGGTGTAGATCACCGGCGTGATGAACAGGGTCAGCGACTGCGACACCACCAGGCCGCCGACCACCGCGAGGCCGAGCGGGCGGCGGGCCTCGGCGCCGGCGCCGAGGCCGAGCGCGATCGGCAGGGTGCCGAAGAAGGCGGCCATGGTGGTCATCATGATCGGCCGGAAGCGGACCATGCAGGCCTCGTAGATCGCCTCCGCGGGCGCCTTGCCCCTGCCCCGCTGGGCCTCGAGCGCGAAGTCGATCATGATGATCCCGTTCTTCTTGACCAAGCCGACCAGCATGATCACGCCGACGAAGGCGTAGATGTTGAGGTCGACGCCGAATGCGAGCAGCGTCGCGAGCGCGCCGAGGCCGGCCAGCGGCAGGGCCGACAGGATCGTGAACGGGTGGATGAAGCTCTCATAGAGGATGCCGAGCACCATGTAGATGACCACGATGGCCAGCACCAGCAACAGCCCCAGCCCCTGCATCGACGACCGGAAGGCCTGGGCCGTGCCCTGAAAGGCGAGGTTGATCGACGCCGGCAACGTTGTCCGGGCGAGCGCTTCGACCTCGGCGGTCGCCTGGCCAAGCGCGACTCCGGGCGCCAGGTTGAACGACAAGGTCACCGACGGCACCTGCCCCGAGTGGTTGACGGTCAGCGGGCCGAGGCCCGGCGTCATCGTCACCAGCGCGTCGAGCGGCACCAGTTCGCCGGTCGACGAGCGCACGTAGAGCCGAGACAGGTCGAGGATGTCGGTCTGGTACTCGGGCAGGAGCTCCATGATCACCCGGTACTGGTTGGTGGGCGCGAAGATGGTCGAGATCTGGCGGGTGCCGTAGGCGGTGTACAGCGCCTCCTCGATCTGCTGTGCGGTGACGCCGAGCGAGGACGCCTTGTCGCGGTTGATGTCGACGTTGATCTGGGGGTTCTTGAGCAGCAGATCGGTGGAGACGTCGACCAGCGAGGGGTTGTCGCGCAGCTTCTGCTCGAGCAGCGGGGCCGCGCGGTAGAGCTCGTTGGTGTCCGGTCCGGTGAGCGTCACCTGGTACAGGCTTCGGGTCATGCGGCCGCCGACCTGGATCGCCGGCGGGCTCTGGATGAAGACGCGGACGCCCGCGATCTTCGCCATCTTGGGCCGCAGCTCGTTGACCACCTCGTCGGCGGTGAGCTCGCGCTCCTCGCGCGGCTTGAGGCGGACGAAGAAGAAGCCGGTGTTGCCGGCGCCCATGCCGCCGCGGCCGCCCGCCGAGGACATGAAGGCCTCGACGTTCGGATCCTGACGCAGGACCTCGGCGACCTCCTGCTGGTGCCGCACCATCGCGTCGAACGAAATCCCCTCGATCGCTTCGACCTGGCCGAAGATCTGGCCGATGTCCTGTGACGGAACGAAGCCCTTTGGAACGATCATGAACAGCAGCACGGTGAGGGCCGTGATCAGGAGAGTCAAAACCACCATCGTGCGCCGGTGGCGCAGCGACCACCTCAAGCCCGCGCTGTACACGGCGAGCAGGCCGGCAAAGAAGCGCTCGAAGGCGTTGTAGAGCGCGTGGTGCTGGACCTCCTTCGGCGGCAGGATGAAGCGGCTCGACAGCATCGGCGTCAGGGTCAGCGAGATGAAGCCGGAGATCAGGACGGCGGCGCCGATGGTGACCGAGAACTCGCGGAACAGCCGCCCGACGATGCCGCCCATGAACAGCACCGGGATGAACACCGCCGCCAGCGACAGCGTCATCGAGATGATCGTGAAGCCGATCTCGCGCGAGCCGTCGAGGGCGGCCTTGAACGGCTTCGAGCCCATCTCCATGTGGCGGACGATGTTCTCGAGCATGACGATGGCGTCGTCCACGACGAACCCGACCGACAGGGTCAGGGCCATCAGCGACAGGTTGTCGAGCGAGTAGTCGAGCAGGTACATGACCGCGAAGGTGCCGACGATCGACATCGGCATCGCGAGCGACGGGATCGCGGTCGCCGACAGGTTGCGCAGGAACATGAAGATCACCAGCACGACCAGGGCCAGGGTGACGAGCAGGGTGAGCTTGACGTCGTTGACCGACTCGTGGATCGGCTGTGAGCGGTCGAAGAGCACTTGCAGCGAGACGCTGGCGGGCAGCTGCCGTTCGAAGGTCGGCAGCAGCTCCTTGACCCGGCGGGCGACCTCCACCGTGTTGGTGCCGGGCTGGCGCTGGATCGCGAGCACCACGGCTCGCTGGTCGATGAACCAGGCCGCGGTCTTGTTGTTCTCGACGCTGTCCCACACCGAGCCGAGCTCGTCGAGACGGACCGGGCGGCCGTCGCGGTAGGCGATCACCAGCGGGCGGTAGGCCGCGGCGTCGGTGAGCTGGCCCTTGGCCTGGATCGTGTAGGCCTTGTCCGGGCCGTACATGATGCCGCTCGGCAGGTTGACGTTGGCCGATTGCACCGCGCGCGACACCTCGTCGATGCCGATCCCGCGCGTCGCCAGGGCCGAGGGGTCGAGCTGGATCCGGACCGCGTACTTCTGTGAGCCGTAGACCTGGACCTGGGCCACTCCCGAGATGGTCGAGATTCGCTGCGCCATCATGACCTGGCCGTACTCGTCGATCTCATAGAGCGGCAGTGTCGGCGAGATCAGGCTGAGGTAGAGAATCGGCTGGTCGGCGGGGTTGACCTTCTGGTAGGTCGGCGGGGACGGCATGTCCTGCGGCAGCTGCCGGTTGGCGCGGGCGATCGCGGCCTGGACGTCCTGGGCCGCGGCGTCGATGTCGCGGTTGAGGTCGAACTGGAGCACGATGTTGGTCGAGCCGAGCGAGCTCGACGAGCTCATCGTGTCGATGCCGGCGATGGTCGAGAACTCCTTCTCGAGCGGGGTCGCCACCGACGACGCCATGGTGTCCGGGTTGGCGCCCGGCAGTGACGCCGACACCGAGATGGTTGGGAAGTCCACGTTCGGCAGGTCGCTGACCGGGAGCAGGCGGTAGGACATGAAGCCGAACAGCAGGATGCCGCCCATCACGATGGTGGTCATCACCGGCCGGCGGATGAAGAGCTCGGAGATGTTCATCGCCCGGCGTCCCCGGCAGCCTCCGGGCTCTTGACCTCGATTGCGGCCCCCGGCACCAGCCGGAGCTGGCCGTCGGTGACCACGGTCTCGCCGGCCTGCAACCCCTCGTCGATCACCGCCTCGTGCTCGTCCATGCGGTTGACCTTCACCGTCCGCAGCTCGACCGTCCGGTCCTCCTTGACCGTGAAGACGTACTGGCCCTGCTGGCCGGTCTGGACGGCGGCCGCCGGGCAGACGATGCGGCCAACCTCCTCACCCAGGATGACCGTCAGGTCGACGAACTCGCCCGGCCACAGCCGCTCGTCCTGGTTGGGGAAGGTGGCCTTGAGCAGGACGGTGCCGGTCGAGGTGTCGACGGCGTTGTCGACGAAGCTCAAGGTCCCCTCGGCCGCCGTCGGGTCGCCGGGCACCGTCGCCACCACTCTGATCCGATCCGCGCGGTGGGCGATCACCAGCGGCAGGAACTGCGCCGGCACCGGGAAGGACGCGTCGATCGGCCGGGTCTGGTTGATGGTGACCATTGGCAGGTCGTCGTTCGCCTTGACCAGGTTGCCGACATCGACGTTGATCGTGCCGGTGCGACCCGTTACCGGCGAGCTGATGGTGCAGTAGTCGAGCTCGAGTTGGGCGGTCTCGATGCTGGCCTGGTCGGCTGCGACCGCGGCCCGCAGCGCCGCCGCGTCGGCGGTGATCTGGTCGTACTGCTCCTTGGTGACGTAGTCCTGCTTGACCAGGCCGGCGTAGCGCGTGATGTCGGCCTCGGCCTTGGCGAGCAGGGCCTGGTTTCTCGCGAGCTGAGCCTCCGCCTGGGCGAGCGCCGCACGGAAGGGGCGGGGGTCGATCGCGAACAGCCGATCACCGGCGCGGACGGTCTGGCCCTCCTCGAAGAAGACCCGCTGCAGCTCGCCGCCGACGCGGGCCCTCACTTCCACCGTCTCGGCCGACTCGATGTGGCCGATGGCGCGGAAGCTGACCGGCACGGTCTTCTGCTCGACCGAGCCGACGGTCACCGGGACCGGCGGCCGCCCGCCCTGCTGGGTCCGGTTGGCGCGGCCGCAGCCACCGGCCAGCAGTGACAGCACGACCCCGCCCGCGATGACCGCGGCCAGTCGCGGCGCGCGCTTCCTCGTGACATGGCGAGGGAGTGAGCCGGCGGTCGGAACGAGCGGATCGATCGATCGCTGTGTCATGGGCTTCCCTTCTGTTCGACGACGGCCACCGAGGCCTGGAGCGTCGGCGAGGCGACGCCGGTGTCGTGAGCGAGCTGCGCCAGCGCGTAGAACCACGAGGACCTGGCGAGGATCTCCTCGGCGCGCGCGTCGGCGAGCGCCGACTGCGCCGTCAGCAGATCGAGGATGGTGCCGACCCCCTCCTGGTAGCGTCCCATCGCCACCCGCTCGGACTGCTCGGCGCTGGCGAGCAGGTCGCGGGTGGTGCTCACGAGCTGGGTCGCCGTCTGGAGGCCGTAGTAGCTGGTCCACACCTCGAGGATCACCTGCTGCTCGAGGGTGTCGGCGCGGGACGCCGACGCGGCGGCGTCCTGTCTTGCCTTCTCGGTCGAGTACTTGGTCTCGAAGCCGGTGAACAGCGGCACGCCGAGCAGCAGCCGCGCCGACCAGCTGTCGCCGTACTCCGCGTAGGTCGCGGGATCGTAGTAGACCCGGCTCGCGCTCGCCCCCAGCCACAGCTTCGGAAGGCCCTGGGCCCGGGCCGACTGGATGCGGGCGGTCGCCTGCTCGGCCTCGAGGCGCGCGGCTGCGAGGTCGGGCCTGGCGGCTCGCGCCTCCTCGATCAGCTCCTCGGCGGTCCTGGTGGTGAGCTCGAGCGGCAGCTCGTCGGGGAGGTTGCCGACGTCGTACGGCGTGGACGCGGGCAGGCCCATCGCGGTGGCCAGCGAGCCGCGCAGGGCCAGCACCTGACCCGACAGCCGGTCGACCGCGAGCTGTGCCTGCGACAACGCCGTCTTCGCCTGGAGCACCTCGGCGATGGTCGCGACTCCCGCGTCGTGGCGCGCCTCGGCGGCGTCGAGAGCCGCCTGGGCCTGCGCCACGGTGGTGTGCGCGGCCTCGAGCTGGGCCTTCGAGTTGAGGTAGAGCACGAAGGTCTGCTGCACGCCGAGGATCACGTTCTGGACCGTGGCGGTGTGCGTCCAGTCGGCGGCGAGCAGGCCGAGCCGGGCGTCCTCGGCATCGGCGGCGCGGCCCCCGAGGTCGAGCACCAGCCAGCTGAGGTCGACGGCCGGGCCATAGCTGTTCTCGAGAAAGTCGAACTGTCCTCCGAGGGCGCTCTGCTGGGTGCGGGTGGCGTCGACCGTGAGGTCGAGGCGCGGGTAGTAGGCCGAGCGCGTGCTGCCGAGCTCGGCCGCCGCGGACAGCGCCTCCAGCCAGGCGGTCCGGGTCACCGGGTTGTTGCGGAGCGCGATGTCGACCACGTCGGCGAGGGTGAAGGTGGCGCCCGGCTCGAGCAGGTGCTCGGGAATCACCGGGCTGGGCATCTCGCGGGGAGCGGGTGGGCTGAGCTGCACCGGGCGCTCCGGCGCCTCGGGCACCGGCGCCGGGGCGGTCAGGCCGCGCGGCCCGAGGCTCGAGCAGCCGATCGCCGCTGCGGCCAGGCCGAGGACAATGACACGACGCACGCTCATCTCCGCCTCCCTGCCACGCGATCGCTAGTCTGGGCGCGCAGAGGCGGGCGCGTCAATGGCCTCGTCGCTCCCGCCGGCGCCGGCGCCGGATCGCCGCGGAGTCTTCAATTTGGGATGCAATCTCAAGAAATTTCGATTGACCGGCTGGAGGGGAGACGCTACCGTTCCCGACGTGGCTTCAGAC
>PQAJ01000108.1 GCA_003105185.1 Holophagae bacterium | reverse complement strand
TAGCCCCAGCCCGGCTGCCGTCTCCGCCGTTGAAATCGCTGCCGGCATCAACTACGCTGCGGGGACCCGGAGCCGGGGCATGCGCAGTCCGTCGTGGCTGTTGCAGTCACTGAAGGCGGCCCCCGGTCGGCAACCGGGCGGTCCGGGACCAGGACGTGGCAATGAACCTGATCGAAAAGGGTATTGAGATCGTCTTCGGGTCGAAGCACGAGCGCGACCTCAAGCGAATGGCTCCGATCATCGACGCCATCAACGAGCTCGAGCCCGAGCTCGGGACGCTCGACGACGCTGCTCTGCGCGGTCGATTCGCGGCGATCCGGGATCGGGTGCGCGGCGCGACCGCGGAGCTGCCGGAGGAAGCGAGAGCGCGCAGCGAGCTCGTGCAGGGTGTTCTTGATGGCGAGCTGGCCGAGGTTTTCGCGCTGGTCCGGGAGGCCTCCAAGCGGACGACCGGGATGCGCCACTTCGACGTGCAGCTGGTGGGCGGCATCGTGCTCCACGAGGGTCGCATCGCCGAGATGAAGACCGGCGAGGGGAAGACCCTCGTGGCGACGCTCGCGGTGGCTCTCAACGCGCTCACCGGCCGCGGCGTTCACGTGGTCACCGTCAACGACTACCTGGCGCGGCGCGACGCTGAGTGGATGGGGAAAATCTACGAGTTCCTCGGCCTCACGGTGGGCTGCATCCAGAACCAGATGAACGACGTCGAGCGCCGGCGGGCCTACGAGGCCGACATCACCTACGGCACCAACAACGAGTTCGGGTTCGACTACCTGCGCGACAACATGAAGTTCACGCTCGACCGGATGGTCCAGCGCGGGCACGTCTACGCGATCGTCGACGAGGTCGACTCGATCCTGGTCGACGAGGCGAGGACGCCGCTCATCATCTCCGGCCCCTCCGAGGTTTCGGTCGATCTCTACTACAAGGTCGACGCCATCATCCCCAAGCTGGCACGGGGCGAGGAGGTGGAGGACAAGCACGGCAACAAGGAGATCTCCGGCGACTTCCTGGTCGACGAGAAGTCCCACGCCGCGAGCCTCACCGAGCAGGGCATGGCGCGGGTGGAGAAGCTGCTCGGCGTCGACAACCTGTGGGACCCTTCGCAGACCGAGATCTTGCACGCGGTCAACCAGGGGCTGCGTGCCCACTCGCTGTTCGAGCGCGACCGCGACTACATCGTGAAGGACGGCGAGGTGATCATCGTCGACGAGTTCACCGGCCGGCTGATGGCGGGGCGGCGGTGGTCCGACGGGCTGCACCAGGCGGTGGAGGCCAAGGAGAAGGTCAAGATCCAGTCCGAGAACCAGACCCTGGCCACGATCACCCTGCAGAACTACTTCCGGATGTACGACAAGCTCGCCGGGATGACCGGCACCGCAGAGACCGAGGCCGAGGAGTTCCAGAAGATCTACGGACTCGACGTCGCGGTAATTCCGACCAACGTGCCGATGGTCCGTGCGGACCACCCTGACATGGTCTACAAGACCGAGCAGGAGAAGTTCCGCGCCGTCATCGAGGAGATCCGGAACTGCCACGAGCAGGGGCAGCCGGTGCTGGTCGGCACGGTCTCGATCGAGAAGTCGGAGCGTTTGTCCAAGATGTTGCAGCGGGAGAAGATCCGGCACGTGGTGCTGAACGCCAAGTACCACGAGCGGGAGGCCGAGATCGTGGCGCAAGCGGGGCGCAAGGGCGCGGTCACGATCGCCACCAACATGGCCGGACGCGGCACCGACATCGTGCTCGGCGGCAATCCCGACGGGCTCGCCCGCATCGAGGTCAATCCGGCGCAGGATCCGGACGGGCACCGCCAAGCGGTCGCCCGCTACCGGGACGTTTGCGCCGCTGAGAGGCAGGAGGTGCTGGCCGCCGGCGGGCTGCGCATCATCGGCACCGAGCGGCACGAGGCGCGGCGCATCGACAACCAGCTGCGCGGCCGCTCCGGCCGGCAGGGCGATCCCGGCGCCTCCCGCTTCTTCCTGTCCCTCGAGGACGACCTGATGCGGATCTTCGCCGCCGACTGGGTCCGCAAGATGATGGACCGGCTCGGGATGGAAGAGGACGTCCCGATCGAGTCGAGGATGGTCTCGAAGTCGATCGCCCGCGCGCAGAAGCAGGTGGAGGGCCGCAACTTCGAGATCCGCAAGCACCTGCTCGAGTACGACGACGTGATGAACAAGCAGCGCGAGGCGGTCTACCGGCTGCGGCGTCGTATCCTCGAGGGAGTTGAGGGGCGGGACTACATTCTCCGCGTCGTCGACGACATTGTCGGCGACCTCGTCGACCGCTTCTGCCCGGAGAGCGCCGATCCGGCGGACTGGGAGAGCGCCGCGCTCGGCAACGAATACCGGGCCTACTTCGCGGCCGGCGTCGACAGCCTGGGCATCGACTGGAGCACGATCAACCGGCCCGACCTCGAGCAGCGGCTGCTCGACGGGGCGAAGCAGACCTACCTGGCGCGGGTCGAGAGGTTCGGCGCGGAGGAGTTCGAGCGCCTGGAGCGCTTCCTGCTGCTCGACACCGTCGACCGCCAGTGGAAGGACCACCTGCTCGCCCTCGACCACCTCCGCGAGGGCATCGGCCTGCGCGCCTACGGCCAGCGCAATCCGTTGGTGGAGTACAAGCGCGAGTCCTACTCCCTGTTCGAGGAGATGTGGCAGCGCATCGAGGACCACGTCGTCAAGTTCCTGTACCACGCGGAGCCGGTCCAGGACTACCAGCAGCGGCGGCGCGCCCAGCCGGTCGTCACCCACCATCCGGAGGCGAGCGGGCTCGCGGAGTCCCACCGCCAGCAGGAGCAGGCGGCGAACACCCCGGTCGGCGGCCCGTCGCGGCCGGCGACCGTGCGCCGGACCCAGCCCAAGGTCGGGCGCAACGACCCCTGCCCGTGCGGCTCGGGCAAGAAGTACAAGCGATGCTGCGGCATCGCATCCGAAGCGGGGAGGTAGGTGAATGGACAGCGACCTGCCGGTCGGCCTGACCTTCGATGACGTATTGCTGATTCCGACGCGCTCGGAAGTCCACCCCAATCAGGTGGACGTGTCGACGCGGTTGACCCGCGACATCACACTCGAGCTCCCGATCGCGTCGGCGGCCATGGACACCGTGACCGAGGCCGGGATGGCCATCGCCATGGCCCAGCACGGCGGGATCGGTGTGGTCCACAAGAACATGTCCATCGAGCGGCAGGCCGAACAGGTCGACCGGGTGAAACGCTCCGAGTCGGGGATGATCGTCGACCCGGTCACCATCCGGCCGGACCGGCTGGTGCGCGATTCGCTCGAGGTGATGTCGACCTACAAGATCTCCGGCCTGCCGGTGGTCGACGAGCACGGCCAGCTCAAGGGCATTCTGACCAACCGCGACCTCCGCTTCTGCACCGAGTTCGATCGGCCGATCGCCGACTTCATGACCAAGGACGACCTGGTGACCGCCCCCGTTGGGACGACCCTCGACGAGGCCAAGTCGCTGCTGCACAAGCACCGGATCGAGAAGCTGCTGGTGGTCGATGGGGACGGCAGCCTCAAGGGCCTGATCACGGTCAAGGACATCAAGAAGGCCCAGGAGTACCCAAACGCGTGCAAGGACGACCTCGGCCGGCTCCGAGTTGCGGCTGCGGTGGGCGTGAGCGGCGACCTCAGCGAGCGCTGCGCGGCGCTCATCGAGCGCAAGGTCGATGTGCTCTGCCTCGACTCGTCGCACGCCCACTCGCGTGGCGTCCTCGATGCGGTGCGGAGGATCAGGAAGGACTTCCCGGCAGTGCCGCTGATTGTCGGCAACATCGCCACGGCCGCGGCGGCGGAGGACCTCATCGCGCTCGGCGTCGATGCGATCAAGGTGGGCATTGGGCCGGGCTCCATCTGCACGACGCGCGTCGTGACCGGCGCCGGGATGCCGCAGATCACCGCCATCACTGACTGCGCCACGGTCGCCCACCGGCACTCTGTGCCGGTGATCGCCGATGGCGGCATCCGCTACTCCGGAGACATCACGAAGGCGCTCGCGGCGGGGGCGGACGTGGTGATGATCGGCTCGCTGTTCGCCGGGGTCGAGGAGTCGCCGGGCGAGCAGATCCTCTACCAGGGCCGGACCTTCAAGGCCTATCGTGGGATGGGCTCACTGGGCGCCATGAAGGCGGCGGAGGGCTCGCGCGACCGCTACTTCCAGGAAGGCGAGGACCTCGCCAAGCTGGTGCCGGAGGGGATCGAGGGCATGGTGGCGTACAAGGGGCCGCTCGCTGGCCAGCTCACCCAGCTTGTGGGCGGGCTGCGCGCCGGCATGGGGCTCGCGGGCTGCGGCGACATCGCCGAGCTCCACAACTCGTCGCGATTCATCCGGGTGACCTCGGCGGGCCTCAAGGAGTCGCACGCCCACGACGTGGTGATCACCAAGGAGGCGCCGAACTACCGGGTCGACAGGTAGCCGCCTGTCGACTATCCACTTGCTTCTGCTAGACTTCGCAGCATGCGAACGGCTCTGATCACCGGCATCACCGGCCAGGACGGCTCCTACCTGGCCGAGCTCCTGCTCGCGAAGGGCTACCAGGTGCACGGCGTGGTGCGCCGCGCCTCCACCTTCAACCGCGACCGCATCGACCACCTGAGGGTCGACCCTGCGACGCGCGGCCGGTTCTTCCTCCACTACGGTGACCTCGGGGACCCCGAGTCGCTGGCCACGGTCGTCGATTCCGTACGGCCCCACGAGGTCTACAACCTGGCCGCCCAGTCGCACGTCGGCATCTCGTTCACGATGCCGACCTACACCGGAGACGTGACGGCGATCGGAACCGTCCGCCTGCTCGAGGCGGTGCGGCAGAAAGTGCCTGGGGCCCGCTTCTACCAGGCGTCGTCGTCCGAGCTGTTCGGCAAGGCGCAGGAGACGCCCCAGAGCGAGCGCACGCAGTTCCACCCCCGCTCGCCCTACGCCGTCGCCAAGCTCTATTCCTACTGGGCCGCGGTGAACTTCCGCGAGGCGTACGGGATGTTCGCCGCCAACGGCATCCTCTTCAACCACGAGTCGCCGCGCCGCGGCGAGAACTTCGTCACCCGCAAGATCACCCGCGCGGTGGCCGAGATCACCCAGGGCCAGCGGGACCGGGTCACGCTCGGCAACCTCGACGCCCGGCGCGACTGGGGCTTTGCCGGGGACTTCGTCGACGCGATGTGGCGGATCCTCGCCGCCGACCAGCCAGACGACTATGTGATCGGAACCGGCGAGACCCACTCGGTGAGGGAGTTCTGCGAGGCGGCCTTCGCGGAGGTCGGCATCGAGCTCGAGTGGCAGGGGAGGGGCGACGCAGAGGTCGGGCGCGAGCGCGGATCGGGCACGGCGCGGGTGGCGGTCGATCCCAAGTACTACCGGCCGGCTGAGGTCGACGAGCTCCAGGCCGATGCCACCAAGGCTCGCACGACCCTCGGTTGGGTGCCGACGGTGACCTTCGCGGAGCTCGTGCGCATGATGGTGCGGCATGACCTGGCTGAGGTGAAACGGTCGTGAGTTTCAGTTCCGTTCCCGGAGGCGGTGCGCGCTGGCGGCGCTGACACCGCACCCTGTTGTCGTGCATCGACTGGCCGCCGAGTGCCTCCGGGAACGGCATTGAAGAGAGAAGGTGATCAGGAATGCGGATTGTCGAATGCGTGCCGAACATCTCCGAGGGGCGCCGCAAGGAAGTCTACGACGCGATCGCCCAGGCGGCGGCCGCGGTGCCGGGCGTGCGGCTCCTTGACGTGGATCCCGGTCGGGAGACCAACCGCACCGTCATCACCTTTGTCGGTGAACCCGAAGCCGTGCTCGAAGGTGCCTTTCAGCTCATCCGCGCTTCCCTCGAGCTGATCGACATGCGCGAGCACCGCGGGGCCCACGCGCGGATGGGCGCCACCGACGTGGTGCCGTTCGTGCCGGTGTCCGGGGTCACGATGGAGGAGTGTGTCGAGCTCGCGCACCGGCTCGGGCGGCGGGTCGGAGACGAACTCGGGGTGCCGGTTTACCTCTACGAGTACGCGGCGACGCGGCCCGACCGCCAGTCCCTGGCCGCAATCCGCAAGGGGGAGTACGAGGCATTGCCGAAGAGGCTCCAGGACCCCGAGTTCGCCCCCGACTACGGGCCTGCGGAGTTCGTGCCGCGGTTCGGCGCGACCGTGATCGGCGCGCGCCAGTTCCTGGTTGCGTACAACGTCAACCTCAACGCCACCGACAAGCGATGGGCCAACCGGGTCGCCTTTGACGTTCGCGAGAAGGGGCGCACGGTGACCGACGCCGAAGGCCGGTCGGTCGAGCAGCCGGGCATGCTCAAGGCGGTGCGTGGCGTCGGCTGGTACATCCCCGAGTACGGCTGCGCCCAGGTTTCGCTGAACCTGGTCGATCTCGACACGACGCCGCTGCATTGCGCGTTCGACGCCTGCGAGGAGAGCGCCCGCGCCCGCGGCATCCGGGTGACCGGCTCCGAGCTCGTCGGGCTGGTGCCCAAGCAGTCGATCCTCGATGCCGGCCGCCATTACCTCCGGCGCATGGAGCGCTCAGCCGGCATCCCGGTGACGGACCTCGTGCACGTGGCGGTCCGGAGCCTCGGCCTCGACGACGTCGCGCCGTTCGAGCCGAAGGAGAAGATCATCGAGGACATCCTGGCACCGGCGCGGCCGCTGGCCACGCTGCCGGTCCAGGGATTTGCGGACGAGACCTCGCGCGACTCGGCCGCTCCGGGCGGCGGCTCCGTGGCCGCGCTGGCCGGGGCGCTGGCCGCGGCCCTCGCCGCGATGGTCGCCAACCTGGCGCACCCGAAGCCGGCCTATGCCGGGGTGCGGGACGAGCTCGAGGCGGTGGCGGTTCGCGCGCAGGAGCTCAAGCAGCGGCTGCTCGACGCCATCGACGAGGACACCTGGGCCTTCCAGAAGCTGATGGAAGCCTCGTCGTCCGGCAAGGACGCGGCGCGCCGCGCCGCCACCCTGCACGCGGCCGAGGTGCCGTTGGGGGTGGCCGAAGCGTGCCCGGAGATCGCCGCGCTCTGCCGCCGTGCGTTGGCGATCGGCATGCCGGCGTCAGCTTCGGACGCGGGGGTGGGGGCGGGGATGGCCCGTGCCGCCGCCAATGGTGCGGCGATGAACGTCGCGATCAATCTCCAGGGCATGACCGCCGATCCGGTTGCCGCCGACATGCGCCGGCGCGCCGATGACGCCGTCCGGGAGACGGCGGCGATCGCTGACGACGTCGAGCGCCAGGTCTGGCAGCGCCTCCGACCGGACGTCGGGCACGAGGTCAAGGGCTCGTAAAACCGATGCCCATCGACCGCGAAGGTGAGGGCGGCGCGAGAAGGCGCAGCTATGCTGACGGTGGACGGCTCGACATGGCTCAGCGCAGCGAGGGTTCAATGAGAGAGACAGTCGGCGCGAGGGTGGCGATCGTGCTGGCCCGCGTGGTGGTGCCCCTGTGGCTTCTGACCGGAGCGGTGCTCAAGCTGGCTGACGGCTCCCCGAGGCACCTCCCGGTGGCCCTGATCGAGTGGCTGGGACCGCTCGGCATCGACCTTGGTTTCGTGCTGAAGTTCAGCATCGTGGTCGAGCTGACGGTGGTCGGCGCGATGTGGCTGCTGCCGCGGCTCGCGCGGCCGGTCGGGATCGCGATCCTGGCCTCGTTCCTGCCGGTGCTGATCGGCGACGTCGCGATGGGCGCCTCGAGCTGCGGCTGCTTTGGAGCGGTCCAGGTTCCCCCCGTCGTCACCTTGACGATGGACGTCGGCTTCCTGCTCGGGCTGTGGCTGCTCGGCCGGGGGGTGGAGCGGCTGGCGACGCCGCCGGTGCTGCCAGCCCGCAACGTGGTGGCCGCGGGACTGTGGGGGCTGGCAAGCTGCGCTCTGGCCTTCGGCGTCCATGCGGGCGGCCCGCCGGCACCAGCGGCGGCCGCCGGGCCGGCGACGGGCGCGGCCCCGCTTCCACCGGCCGGCTATTTCCTGCCAGAGTACGGCGGCTGGATCGGGCAGCGGTGGTCCGAGCTGCCGATCGCGGGCTGGATCGTCGGCGCCCCGTCCGACCTCGACACCGGGCAGCACCTCCTGCTGTTCTACCGCAAGGACTGCGAGCACTGCCACGCGCTGATGGAGGCGTTCTTCGTGGGCGAGCTGGCGGTCCCGACCACCGCGGTTGCGGTGCCGGAGCGGGCGGGCTTCCCGACCGAGGGGCTCCAGCCCTTTCCGTGCGACTCGTGCAGCCGGGCGGAGCTCCCGGCAGGGGTCGACTGGTTTCTCAAAACGCCGGTCGTGGTGCGGTTGGATGACGGGGTCGTGGGCTGCGCGGCCGAGGTGACGGCCGACGATCCGAGGTGCATCTACTAGTGAGACGCAGTCTGGATGGAAGCGCGGCAGCCCGGGCCGCAGGGAATCTTGAAACGTCCGGAGTGTGTTATAGTCTGCGGCTGACGCCGATGTGGTCGGCTGGCAACAATGGAATCTCATGGAGGTGGATAATGAGGAAGGCTCTCGTCCCGGCGGTCGTGCTCCTGGTTGTCGCTGTGGCGCTCACCGGCTGCGCGACCAAGAAGTATGTCAACGAGCAGGTCGCAGCGGGTGACCAGGTGAACGCGGCCAAGATCGGCGAGGTTCAGACCTCGGTCGAGGCCAACCAGAAGGCGATCTCCGACCTGCAGGCCAAGGACGCGGATCTGCAGAAGCAGGTCACTGCGCTGTCCGAGACCGCCAAGGACGCCCTGAAGCGCGCCCAGGAGGCCGGTGTCCTCGCCAAGGGCGATTTCGTGTCGGAGACCGTGCTGACGGACGAGAACGTCAAGTTCGGCTTCAACAAGGCCGAGCTGACGCCCGAGGGCAAGGCCGCGGTCGATGCCTTCGCCGCCAAGGTCAAGGCCGACAACAAGAACGTCTACATCGAGATCCAGGGTCACACCGACAACGTCGGGTCCGAGAAGTACAACCTCAAGCTCGGCTACGAGCGCGCCGAGGCGGTGATGAACTACCTGAGCATGCAGCACGGCTTCCCGCTGCACCGGATGAACGTGACCTCGTACGGCGAGTTCAAGCCGGTTGCCGACAACGCCACCAAGGAAGGCCGCGCCCAGAACCGGCGTGTGGCGCTCGTCGTCCTCGAATAGCCCTGACCGTCGATGCATGTGCGACCCGGGCCCTGGCGGCCCGGGTCTTTTCTTTTGGCTGTTGCCCGCGGGGAGTTGTCGTGGGCTTGGGTATCGCGGGGCGCGGATGAGGGCGAGTGGATGAGAGCCGCGGCCAGAGACCAGCCTGGAGGAGGCTGCGGAGAGAAGGTGATGTGGCGATGAGCGAGGCGACACGACTTCCGGTCCTGGCGGTCCTCGGTGCCGCCGACGCCACGGCCGACGAGGAGCAGGTTGCCGAAGCCGTCGGCGCGCTGGCTGCTCGCCGCGGCTGGGTCGTGCTCACCGGCGGCGGGCCGGGTGTCATGGCAGCGGCGAGCCGCGGCGCGGTCGCGGCCGGGGGGCTGACGCTCGGGATCCTCCCGAACGAACGGCCGGACGCCGGCTATCCGAACCCGTGGGTGCGAATCGGGGTCTTCACCGGTGCGGGCAGCGCCCGCAACGCCTTCAACGTGCTGTCGGCCACGCTGTGCGTGGCGATCGGCGGCGGCGCCGGAACCCTCTCCGAGATCGCGCTGGCGCTCAAGGCGGGGGTGCCGGTGTGGTGCTGGCACAGCTGGCAGGTGCAGCCACCGCCGCCGCACGGCAGGACGCCGCCCCGGATTTTCGAGGATCGGCGCGCGCTGCTCGAGGCGCTCGACGTTCAGCTGCAGGAGCGAGTGCCGGGGGGTGGGACCCGCGCACCGGCGTGAACGGGAAACGCCCGGCCCGTGGACTCCGGGCGGGCGTTCCCCGCGGCGTTCGTTGGTCCGCCGGCGCTACTCCTCCATCTGCCAGCGCGCACCCTTGCGCGCGAGCAGGTAGCAGAGCGCGACCAGGCCGAACAGCCCGATCACGCTCACCAGCTGGCCGCCGATTCCCTGGTACCAAGCGGCGAAGGCGCCGGCGCTCTGCTCCGAGTGGTGGAGCACGTCGATGTAGAGCATGGGCGCGAGCAGCTGGGGCAGCAGCAGGATCGCGCCGATCGTGCCCACGATGGCGGCCCCAGCCATCAGACCGGAAGCGATCAGCGTGCCCTGCTCCCTGCGGGCCTCGCGCTCCTCTTCGGTCTTGCCCGAGCGGCTGATGAAGTGGCCCGCGGCGGCGCCGAAGAAAACCGCCATGTTGATCTCGATCGGCAGGTACATGCCGAGGCCGAACGCGAGGGCCGGGACTCTCGCCATTTCGAGCATCACCGCGACGATCCCACCGAGCACGAACAGGATCAGCGCCTGCTGCTCGCCGCCCATCACGCTCGACACGATGGTGGCCATCAGGTTGCCCTGCGGCGCGGGCAGGTTCGGATTGACGACCATCTGGCCGGTCGCATCCTTGATCAGGAAGCCGTACGAGGTTGCGAGCACCCAGATCACGGCGCCGACGCACAGCGACGCCACGAGGATGCCGAGGAACTTCCAGCGCTGCTGCTGGTAGGGGCTGGCACCCAGCCAATAGCCGACCTTGAGGTCGGTGATGAAGGCGCCGGAGGTCGACAAAGCGGTGCACACGGCGCAGCCGATGACCAGCGCGACCGACATCCCGAGCGCGTCGCCGCTGAGGCCGGTCGCGACCAGGGCGAGGCAGGCGATGATCAGCGTCAGCATGGTCATCCCCGACACCGGGTTGACGCCGACGATGGCGATCGCCCGCGCCGCGACCGGGGTGAACAGGAAGGCCAGCAGGAAGGTGATGATCGTGCCCACCAGGGCGGTCGTGAGCTGGCCGCTCAAGAACCAGAACAGCAGGAACATGCCGACGACGGCGGAGGCCTGGATCAGGAAGGTGTTGCGCGGCTGCATGTCGCGGTCGGTGCGGACCGCGTCGCCGCCGGCCGCGCCGACCAGACCCTTGAAGCCGAGCGACAGCGACGACACGATGATCTTGCTCATCTTGAGGATGCCGATGATGCCGGCAACCGCGATGCAACCGATGCCCATCGGCCGGACGTAAGCTCCGAAGATCTGACCGGCGTTCATGTCGGCGACCAGCGCCGCCACCGCGGGTGGCGTCAGCGGAACGGCGAGGCCGTGCCCCGCGAAGTACACCAGCGGCACCAGCACCAGCATCGACAGCACCGAGCCGGCGGCGATGATGCCGGCGTAGCGCACTCCGATGATGTAGCCGAGGCCGAAGTAGACCGCGGTCGCGTTGAGGCGCGCCTCGAAGCGTAGGTCGGCGAGCCGCTCGCCCACGGATCCGAACAGGACCCTGGAGTTGAGGTGGTGGTTCCAGAGGTGGAGAAACTCGACGATCAGGTCGTAGATGAAGCCGATGCCAAAGGCCATCAGCAGCACCTTGCCGGCCGAGCCCTTCGACTTTTCGCCGGTGGCGAGCACGTTGGCGATGGCGGTGCCCTCCGGGAACGGCAGCTGTCCGTGAAGGTCCTTGACGAAGTAGCGGCGCAGCGGGATCAGCAGCACGACCCCCAGGTATCCGCCGACGAGGCATGACAGGAAGATCTGCACGAACGACGGCTTCAGATCGAGGATGTAGAGCGCCGGGATGGTGAAGATGGCGCCCGCGACCACGACCCCGGCGGCCTGGCCGATCGACTGCACGATGACGTTCTCGAGCAGGGAACTGCGGCGGCTGAACAAGGTGCCGATGAACACTGCGAGGATCGCGATCGGGATCGAGGTCTCGATCACGTTGCCGGTCTTCAGCCCGATGTAGGCCGCGGCAAAGGTGAAGATCACGACCATGATCACGCCGAGCGTCACTGAGCGGATCGAGATCTCCGGCCGAGGATCGCCTGGCGGCACCACCGGTGTGTAGACCTCGCCCGGCTCGAGCTCACGGAAAGCGTTGGCTGGCAGGACTTTCCCCGTGTCAGATTTGGTTTCCATGGGTTCTCCTCCTCGTCGAGGAGGGAGTGTACCAGACGAGGAGCGAGAACCGGCGGGGCTTACTCGAGCACGACTCGGGCGTCGCCGACCCCGACCTCGAGCTCGATCGAGTGTGGGCCGTCGCCGCGCCACGAGGTCTCCCGTCCGACCATGCCCTCGCTGGTCACCTGCTGGCCGCCGGCCACGATCGTGGCGTCGCCGACGCCGCCGGACGCCGTGACCTGGCCGAACCGAGCGACCGGCCCGCGGACCGTCGCGTCCCCGACGCCCAGCTCCAGCTCGACCGGACCGTCGCTGACCTCGACCGTCGCGTCGCCCACGCCGAGCTCGATCGTGACGCCCGCGGCCGCCCCGCGGATGGTGACATCACCGACGCCGGCTGAGAGATTGAGGCTGACTCGGGCCGGAAGCACAACGACCCACTGTGCCTCGAAGTGGGGCTCGCCAGCCTCGCATTCGATCTCGATCTCGAGCCGGCGATTGACGACGTTCGTGGTCAACCGTGCCGACTCGACCTCCTGCTCGGCCTTGCGGTACGACGAGAAGAGCCCGCCCCGCCTGGGGATGAGGGTGACATCGACCGTGATCTCGGGCACCTCGGCGGCGGTGATCACGACGTCGCCCACCCTGTTGGTCAGGGTGACGGCGTCGATGCCGCCGGCAGGGAAGCTGTCGGCGAGCACCCGCTCGGCCGCCCCCCCAGAGGTCGCCAGCGCGAGGATCACGGTTGCCACTGCCAGGGTGCGGGTCGTCATGTCGCTGCCTCCGTCGATTCTTGGTTCGTGGCCTTCCGCCACACCGTGAAACGCGAAGCGCCGGAAAAGGTTCTCCCGTCGCAGCAGCTGTCGGAGCAGTCCGGAAGGCCCGGGACCGCCCGGATGCCGGAACGACGCGGCCGATGGGCGATCGGGCGGCTGTCCGTTCAGCCGGGAAAGCGGACGACCGTGTCGCGCCGGGAGGCGCGCGCCGGAGCGGCCTCGTCGAGTCGCGGGTTCGAGGCGGCGCCGAACGCCCGCCTGGCAAAGCTCGGATCGAGCCCTTCCAGGTACTGTCGCACGCGGCGCAGAGCGGACCGCACGGTCGACCCGCTGCACGAGGTCGCGCGACCGACTGCAGCGGCGGAGGGCCGGGAGCCGTCGAGCTCCATGACGGCGATCAGCAGGGCCGCTGCCCACGGCTCCGGTGACTGCAGCCGGATCGGCTCGCGATCGTACAGCGCGCGCCACAGCCGCTGCGCGGCGAGCACCACGAGCTCACCGACTTCGAGCCCCATGCCGAAGCGGACGATCGCGTCGTCGACCTCGGCCGGGACGCCGTCGAGCCGCTCCAACGCCGCGCGCCAGGAGGCCGCGAGCGACGCCTCCGCGAGTCGGCGGTTCCACTCGCTGGCGATCGAGCGGCGGGCCTCGAGCAGCAGCGACGAGCCCGGATGGCATCCGAGGCCGTCCTCGATCACAGCCTCGGCCTCAGGCCAGCGCCCGACCGTGGCCAGCAGGTTGGCTCGCAGCCCGACCAAGAACACCTGCAGGTCATCGGGAAGGGGGACGGACGGCGGCACCGTGTCGAGGACCTCGAGCGCCTCGGGCATCCGGCCCTGGTCGGCGAGGATCATCGCGAGCTGGACCGGCAGGTGGACGGCGTGCGGGAACAGCTCCGAGCCCGTCACCAGCAGCTCCTGTGCGCGATCGCTTTCTCCGACCGCGTCGAGGGCAATCGCCAGCAGGTGGCAGGCGTGCGGCGACGACGTCAGCTGCCACGAGGCGCCGGCGGCCGGCAGCGCCCGCTGCGGATAACCCATGGCGAGCAGCGCCTGCGCCTTCCAGATCAGGAGCTGGGCCGAGAGCTGCGGGTCGGGCGCCACCAGCTTCAGCAGCCGCTCGACCTCGGCCAGGACCTTGCGGTGGCGGCCCTGTTGGCTCCAATCCAGACAGCGCTCCAACGCGCGCTGGACGCGAGCTTCCATGCCGACGCGCGGTTGACGGGTGGGGCCGGGCATAGGGTTCATGCTACCAGAGGCGGGGGAGAGCCGGCGGCGGGACGGCGTGGCGCCGCCCCGCCGCCGGCATCTTCACTGGCGGCGATGCGATGACGACCGCGCAGCCGCCTTCGCCTCCTCTGGCTTCGTCTCACTGCGGCGCGTTTGCTCCTCGGCGCGGGCGCCGGACTGCGCGGCTGAGGGGGCCACCGCCCGGCGCTCGTCCTCACGGCCGCCGCCCCTCGATCGGGAGACCGAGGTCGGCGGGGACGCCGCGGATGAGGAGCGGGGTGTGGTGCCTGCCGCGGACTCGGTCGAACGGGCGGGCGAGATGCCGGAGCGCGATTCGACGCTCCGGTTCCCCGCTCGATTCGGTGCGGAGGCGGCAGCTGGCGCCGGGTTGGTCGGCGCGGCGCGAAGCGCCTCGAGGCGGCTGTTACGACGCGCGCTGTCCCGGGGCTCCGCAGCCGTCGAGCCGCTGCGCCCGGTGGCGGCCGCAGCGCGCGGCAGGGCGCGGGCGGCAGTGGTCGCCTGCGCTGTGGTCGCGTGCCTGGTGATGGTGCCGACGGCCTGCGGCGCCAGGGCGCGCTCGACCGTGTTGTTGGCGTTCCGCTCGACGGCAGCCGCGGCCTCCCGCGGACGGGCGAGCATCACCTCGCGGCCCGCGATGCGGGCGGTCCGCCGCTCCAGGCTCATCTCGGGGATGGTGACCCCGCGCCGGCCGAGCTCGTGGCGGTTCGGCGCAGCCGCGCCCTCGCGGAGCACGGCGCGCGGAGTCCGGGCGCGAACCGCCTCCGCCCCGAGCGCGCGCTGGCTGAGATCGTCGGAGCCGAGGTCACGCCAGCCGACGAAGGCCGCATAGCGGGCGTTGTCCCAGCCCTCCCCCCAGCCGTCGTGGTGGCCGTGGTGGTGGTGGCTCCACCCGGGGGGCGGGCTGGGGTACCAGCCGATCCAGGCGTCGTTCGAAACCCAGACCACGTTGGCCGCGTGATAGCTCGTGCCCGGCACCCAAACCCAGCCCACCGGCGCCATCGCCCAGTTGCCGAAGTGGTGCGGGAAGTAGCCCCACGGCTCGTAGGCGACCCAGGTCCAGCCGTACGCGGTCCACACCCACCGCCCGTAGGTGAAGGGCCGCCAGTTCGAGGTCACCCAGGGCTGCCAGCACTGGCCGAGGCCGTCCACCCAGACCCACTCGCCGTAGCCGGACAGCGCGACGTGGTAATCGATCGACCAGGAGGGGTTCCACCACGAGGCGCCCCACACGTCCCAGTCGGAGGAGCCGAACGAGAGCCCGAAGCCGGCGCTGCCGAAGTGGACGCCCCACCAGTCGTCGCCGCGGGCCGGGGCCGCGAGCAGGGTCAGGCTGATCAGCACCACTGCGAGGATCACGAGTGCGTGTCGCTGTCGGTTGCTCATGGCCGCCTCCCCGGAGCCGCCAGGTTGCCGGGCGTCTCCGACCAGGCATCGAGCAAGGGCCATGCCATCGACACGTCGTCGATGGCGCGGCGCCGCGCCTTCGAAACTGTGTCGCGAGGGAGAGTCCTGTCCACTCCTGAGGACGGAAACTGCCCATCTTCAACTTCTGAATTCCGGTTCGAGTTCGACGTGTCGCCCCCGATGTCCGGCAATGGCGCTTGGAGAACGCGAACCGGAATCCAGAACCGAGGGCCTGCGGTCACACCTTCTCGTAGACGTGGGCGCAGTCCAGCAGCTCGGGCTCGCCGCCGGCGCGGCACACCGCGAACTTCCCGCCCGACCACATGGCCGCGCTGCCGACCTCGCCGACGCGATTGACGGCGTAGAACTTGACGTCGAAGTTCGGGCGGCCACGGTCGTCGAGCAGAGCCGGCACCCGGGTCGCGCTCACGATGCGCCGTAGGGCGCCGAGGCACGCGTCGGTGGGCGAGGCGCCGCCGCGCATCAGCTCGACCGCGGTGTGGGCGCCCGCGACCTCGATGACCGACTCGCCGCGGCCGGTCGAGCCGGCGGCGCCGACCTCGTTGTCGACGTAGAGCCCGGCACCGATCACCGGCGAGTCGCCGACGCGCCCCGGCATCTTGAACGCCAGCCCTGAGGTGGAGGTCGTGCCGCCGATGTTGCCGGCCGCGTCGACTGCGCACAGATTGATGGTGCCGGTCGGCCGGATCACTCCGTACTTCGCGATGTACCACGCCACGTCGGGGTCGTCGACCTGCCCCGGGAACTCAACCCAGTCGTCGCGGTCCGACATGTTGGCCTTCCAGTAGAGCCAGATCTTGCGGGCGCGCTCGGTCAGGAGGTCCTCCTCGGGGAGGCCGATCGAGCGCGCGAAGCGAGCCGCGCCCTCGCCGACCAGCAGGACGCGGGTCGTGCGCCGCATCACCTCGAGGGCGACCCGTGCGGGGTGGCGGAAGCCCTCGAGCGCGGCGACGGCGCCGGCCCGCATCGTCGGGCCGTCCATGCAGCACGCGTCGAGCTGCACCACCCCGTCAGCGTTCGGCAGCCCGCCGAGACCGACGGTCACGTCCTCGGGGTCGGCCTCGACGATGGCGACGCCGTCGACCGCGGCGTCGACCGGAGCGACGCCGGCGGCCATCCGCTCGACCGCCCTGCGCACCGCCTCCAGGCCGTTGGCGGATGCCACTGCGACCGGCCGGGCGGCGCCCTCGGCACGCGCGTGGCGGGCTGCACTTGCGGCGACCGCGGCGACGGCGGCGCCGACGAGCAGGTCACGGCGGGTCGGTTGATCGCTGGACGGTGAGCTGCTGCGCGCTCGATGGTTGGACATGGGGCTCATCGTGGGAGGCCGCGCGCGGGGTGTCAAGGGGGCTCCGGCGGCACGGTGCTTGCATTCAACAGGTGCAGCGACCAGCAGCACCCGGCGCCGGCCCGAGCGCCGGGTGCCGTGGCTGGGGGATGAGTTGGATCGGGGGAGAAGGCCCATGCCGAGCATCGACCGGAGCGAGGAGCCGACTGGGTCGTACAGGTTCCGAGCGAGATGGCGCTCCGGGATGGTGCATCCGTGGCGTCTGGTCTACCATGAGATCGGAAGAGGACCGCGCACCAGGGCGTTTCGGGCAGCTGCCGACGAACGGCGCGCGGGGCGACGAAGGACGGCGCCGGAGCCGGGAAGGTGGACCTCGAGGCTGCGTATGAGAGGGCAGGCGGGCGGCTGGCTGTCGGCGATGGCGATTGCCGTCGGGTTGGGGCTGGTGAGCGGCTGTAGCCCGCAGGGTGGCCACTCGAGCGAGCCGCCCGGCCCGGACTGGACGGCGCGCCGCGACCAGATGGTGCGCACCCAGATCGAGGCCCGCGGCGTCAAGGACGCGCAGGTGCTGGCGAGCATGCGCGCGGTGCCGCGGCATCTGTTCGTTCCGGACAGCTACCGCGACGTCGCGTACAGCGACTCGCCCCTACCCATCGGCGAGGGCCAGACCATCTCGCAGCCCTACATCGTCGCCCTGATGACCGAGCTGCTCGAGGTCGAGCCCGGCGATCGGGTCTTCGAGCTCGGCACCGGCTCGGGTTATCAGGCTGCGATCCTGGCGGAGATGGGCGTCGAGGTGTACACGATCGAGATCAAGGCAGGGCTCTGCGAGCACGCCCAGGCAGTGCTCCAGGAGCTTGGCTATGACAGCGCCCACGTCCGTTGCGGCGACGGCTACGGCGGCTGGCCGGACGCGGCGCCGTTTGACGGCATCATCGTCACCGCGGCGCCCGACCGGATTCCCGACCCCTTGCTCGGGCAGCTGCGCGACGGTGCGCGCATGGTGATTCCGGTCGGCGACTTCTACCAGGAGCTCAAGGTGATCACCAGGACCGGCGACAGCTTCCAGGAGCGGTCGGTGATCCCGGTCCGCTTCGTGCCGATGACCGGCGAGATCGAGCGGCAGCGGAACTGACACCCCATCCGTTCCAGGGGACAGGATCTCGGATGTGAGGTCATTCGGCGAGGGCTCGCGCTCCGACCCAACCGCCTCCGTCTCCCTAGACGTGGTCCAGTGGCGCCCATCCAGCCGGCTTCTGCGTCGTCGGATACGGAGACGGATACGGAGATGGGCACGGAGGCGGGATGGTGGTGACCCGGACCCCCTTCCGTTCCCGGTCCTTTGCGTCGCCGTCGGGCAGCGGATCTTCGAACTCAGCTATAGTGTGCGCCGCGGAGGGTGCCGAAATGTGCGGCGTGGTGGCCGTGATAAGCGAGGATGGACGACCGGTGGTCAGGGACCTGGCCAATGGTGCGCACTTCCTCCAGCATCGCGGGCCGGCTTACGCCGGGATCTTCGTCTTCGATCCGGCCCAGCGGCAGGCCACGCTCGAGAAGGGGGAGGGCCTAGCGGACGACATCTTCAAGCCGCTCGGCCAGATCCGCGGTGACCTCGGGATCGCCCACACCAGGTACAAGACCTTCGGCGCCGGGGGGGCGATCAACGCTCAGCCGTTCTTCGACCCGTTCTCGGGGATCGCGCTGGCGCACAACGGCCACGTGACGAACGTCGCGCAGATTGCAGCCGAGCTCGAGCAGGTCGGCCAGCAGCTCGCCAACCACTGCGATGCCGAGCCGCTGCTGCGCGTGCTGTCGCTGTGGTTCGAGCACTGGCGACGGCAGGATCCCGCAGCCGACGAACGCGAGTCGATGTTCAAGGCCATCGAGGAGGTCCAGCGGCGGGTCACCGGCGCCTTYTCGGCGGTGGCGGTGACGAAGGATGCCCTGTACGCGTTCCGCGACCCGTGGGGCTTCCGSCCGCTGACGGTYGGCCGCCGCGAGCGCCCGGGGTCGTTGATGGTCGCGTCGGAGACGCTCGCCCTCGAGCAGAACGGGTACCAGGTGCTCCATCATGTGGCCCACGGCACTGCGCTGCGGGTCGACCGCACGCTCGAGCTCGAGGAGCGCGTGCTGCACCAGCAGGACCCGCGCCCGTGCGCCTTCGAGCTGATCTACTTCGCGGATGTCGAGTCGTCGATGATGGGCGACAGCGTGCGCTCGTTCCGGTGGCGCGCCGGCCGCGCGCTGGCCCTGCACGTGATGGAGAAGGCGCCCGAGGTGGTGTCCGGGATCGACCTGGTCGTGCCGATCCCGCACTCCCCGATCCCGGGCGCCGAGGCGTTCGCCCAGAAGCTCGAGAAGGAGCTCGCTTCCGGCGCCATCCAGTACGCCACCCCGGTTTCCAARTACCGATACGGCGGTCGGATCTTCATGGAGGAGACCCAGGAGGAGCGGGACAAGGCRGCGATGCTCGACTTCCGSGTCGACGCCAAGGCGGTTGCGGGCCGCAACATCTTCCTGGTCGACGACAGCATCGTCCGCGGCACCAACGCCCTCCATATCGTGCGGGCGTTGCGGGCAGCGGGGGCCGGCAAGGTGTTCTTCGGCACCCTGTGGCCGGCGGTGATCGACTCCTGCTTCCAGGGCATCAACACCCCGACCCAGGCCGAGCTGATCGCCGCCAGGTTCGGCGGCGACGCCCGCGAGATCGCGGTCGAGCTCGGTGTTGACGCGCTCCACTACCTGCCGGTCGACGTCTTCCGCGAGCTGGTGATCAAGGGGGCGCCGGCCTGCATGGCCTGCACGACCGGCCAGCGGGCGGTCAAGTTCGTGCATGCCGGCAGAGTCTTGCCCCCGCCCGGCCAGCGGCTAGGATCTAGGATCTAGGGTCTGGGAACCCCGTCCCTGCTCGTCTCCGCCCGCTCGATGGCAGCGTCGACCGCCGCGGTGTTGACTCTCGCTACTCGACCCGGGACCTGACACGATCTCCAGGACGGCGAATCATCATCCGAACCGCGGGGAGCGCAGAGACCGCGGAGCACGGACAGAGGTTCCCTTCCGCGATGGTCTCTGCGATCTCTGCGACCTTCGCGGTTCGATGAACTGGAGCGGGCGCTCATCAGGGATCCTGGGGTGGGTGGCACGGGCGTCCCGATGCCGCGCCCGCTTCCGCGCCCGGTCTCGATGATCTGAATGGTGGCTCTGCCAGCAGGGGAGCCCGCTGAGACCTGCTTCACCCCACCCCCAGGACTTCGCGGCAGGCCGCCAGAACCACCTCGTGGAGGCGGCCGTTGGTGGCGACGATGCCGTGGCTGCGCGCGAGGTAGCGCCCGGCCGAGACGTCGAGCGGCCGGCCGTCGAGGTCGGTGACCCGGCCCTCAGCCTCCTCGATGATCAGCGCGCCGGCCGCATGGTCCCAGACTTTCTCCCGGTAGTCGGTGCGGCGGGGGAGCCGCAGGTAGATCGACGCCTCGCCCCGGGCGACCACGGCGTACTTGCACTGGCTGTCGATGCGGACCGGCGGCCGGTGGATGCCGAGCCTGGCCGCGATCTCGGCCTGGACCGAGTGCGCCGCGTGGGCCGCCTCCACCGACTCGCAGAACGCTGCGCGGGCGGGGTCGGTGACGGCGTCGACGGTGATCGGCCGGTCCGCGGTCGAGCCGAGCCGGCGTTCGGTCGCGCCGCATCCGGCCTCGGCGCTGAAGATCGAGCCCTCCTGCCCGGAGTGGTCAGCGGGGAGGAGTCGGGGACAGCCGAGGGCGGCGGCCGCCAGCCGGCCGCCGTCGATCAGCGCCAGCGCGACCGCGAACTGCTCGCCGCGAAGGAAGCCCTTGGTGCCGTCGACCGGGTCGAGGACCCAGTGCCGCGCGGCGCCGCCGCCGTGGTCGCCGCGGCCGAGGGCGCGCCGCATGGCGTCGGCCGTCAGGCCCGGCACCGCCTGCCGCGACAGCTCGCACACCTGTGCTGCGAGGACCGAGTCGGCGTCAATGGCGGCGGTGTCCTCCTCGGCAAGCAGGCCGTCGCCGGGGAAGCGCTCGGCGAGCCGGTGGCTGACCAGCACCTGGATCGCGAGGTCGGCCACTGTGACCGGCGACCGATCGGCCTTGGTGACCGCATCGCCGGTGCGGGCGATGCGATCCTGGACTTGGCGCGCCATGGCGCACGCCTCGCCGACAACATCCACTGCGAAGCGACGTTCGGTCTCGTACATGGCGGGAGAGTGTAGCGCAGCCAGGGTCTGGGTCAGCGCACGACGAAGACCCCCTTCCGCCCCCCGCGCCCGCATCCGGCTCCGATGGTCCCTCCGATCTGCGGATCGCCTCCGCGCCGGCGATCGGGCCCGGGAACGAGGTCCGCGCGATAGCTCGGGTACCATTCGACGGGACGAAGGTCGGAATCGGGCTCGGAAGCGGAAGCGGAAGCGGGGATGGCCATGCCAAACCACAATCCGAGAGCCTTCGACTGGCGGATCTACGCGGATGCGACCTGCGCCGGGCTCACCGCGCTGATCCCGATCCCGCTCCTCGATGCCGTCGTCGAGCGGGCCTTCCGCCGGCGGATGCCGGCGGGGATCGCCCGCGCCAACGGCCGCAGCCTGCAGCCCGAGGACCGCGCCCGGCTCGGCAGGAGCGGCTCGGAGCTGCTGAGCCTCGCCGGGTGCCTGATGCTGCCGCTGGCGGCGGTGCGCTACCTGGCCCGGGTCATCTGGCACAAGGTGGTGTATGTCCTCGCGGTGGCCGACGCCGCCAGCCTGGTCAGCGAGTACTGGCACCGCGCCTACCTGCTGGACCACGTGATCCGGGCTGGCCACCTCGATGAGGGCGCGGACGCCGACTGGGCGATCCAGGTGTTCTTCAAGGCGCTCGACGAGGCGGACACCAGCCCGCTGATCGGGCTCGCGCGGCAGCTGGCGTCGACGTCGCGCCGGATTTCGGGGATGCTGCTGCGCGCCGCCCGGCTGGACGACCCGGAGGTGACCCAGGCGCTCGGTGAGATTCTGAGCTCGCAGTGGGCGGCCGCCGAGCGGTCGCTGCGCGAGGTCGCGCTTGCTTACAACGAGCTCTACATGCAGCGGCCTCAGCCGGGGGAAGCACCGGCGTCCGGTCGGGGCGGCAGCTGAATCCGAGGCCATGCCCATCGATTGCATCAGCTGCGGCCGCTGGCTCGGGCTGGACCTCGCGGCGACGCTCAACTACTCTGGCGACCACGAGGGGAGGAACCAACAATGACTCGCACAGTTTGCGCTGTCTGTCTGCTCATCGCAGCCGTCGGTGTGGGTTGCGCTCCGAAAGCCGCTGAGCCGCCGGCGGCCCAGGCTCCGGCCGTTGAGGAGCCGGCAGTCGAGAGCGAGCAGGGCGGAGACTCCTCGGTCGTCGCGTCGGAGGGCTTCGAGACCGGCAGCAGCGAAACGTTGCAGGGTGCAGAGAAGGCTGCCACAGAACAGCCGGCCGAAGCACCCTGAGCCGGTGGGATGCGCGTCGTCCGTCCCTCTCGCTGCCGCCTGGCGCCCTGGCCTTCGGGAAAGCGAGCTGCGGTGAGGCGGGGGGGGTCGGCGGCGCTTCGTGCCGCGTCGGTCGGGTTGCTGGCGTGCCTCTGCGCCGGGGCGCTGGCCTGCGGAAACGGGCCAGCGCAACATGACCTGGGACGCCACGACAGCGTGCGCTTCCTCGATCGCCTTGTGCTCAGCGACCGCCAGGTGGTTGCTGTCCCGGACGGACGATGGGAGACCGATCAGAAGACCGGCATGTGGAGCTTCCGGGGCATGGCTCGGTTCGCCTGCGTGGTGCGGGAGGCTCCCGAGCGCGAGCTGACCTTCGCCTTCGTGCCCGATGATCCCACCTCCCTCCTGTCCTTCACCGCGTCGTGGGACGAGGTGCCGATTCTCGACCGGCCCGAGCGCCCATCGCCTGAGGGAAGTGTCCTGCGCATACCGGCTCGATTGGCGACGCCGGGTCTTCACACTCTCCGGGTGGACCGGGTCGGCGCAGCCGATCCACCCGACCTCCACGAGCAGCTCGACAACCGGTTTCGCGAGCTTTCCTACACGGTCGACTCGAGGCGGTATCGATTCAAGATCGAGGAGGTCGACCGCGAGCGCTACATTGGGATGCTCGCCGCCCGTTCGGTCACCGGCCTCGGACCACGGAAGATGACCGGCTGCGTGTTCGAGGGACCTCGCGCGGCCACCGCCACCATCGACCTCGAAGCCGCCGGGACGATGTCGTTCCTGCTCGAGAACAACTCAACCGCTCCGGCGCGTTTCTCACTCGCCGTCGGCGATGCGTCGGCCAGCCGGGTCCTCGCGCCGAAGGAGGTGCGGCCGATGCAGCTGGCCGTGGCCGCCGGCGAGCAGGAGATGCGTCTCGAGGCGGCCGGCGTCGGCGGGGGCCTGTTCCTGTGGGGCGCTCCACGGATTGCGCCTGCGCGGCCATCGGACGCGACGCCGATCATCCTGGTCACCCTGGACACGACCCGTCGCGACGTCCTCTCGCCCTACGGCGGACCCGCCGAGGCGAGCCCGCGTCTGGAGGCGTTTGCCCGCCGCGCCACGGTCTATGACAACGCCTGGGCAGCCTCCCCGTGGACCCTGCCATCGCACGCCTCGATCTTCACCGGGCTCTATCCGTCCCGCCACGGGGCCGGCGTCTGGGAGGACCACCTGACGGCCGACCATGCCACCGTTGCGACCCTTCTCAACGACAACGGCTTCCTCACGGCCGGCTTCGCCGGGGGATACCTCAGCTCGGCGGTCTGGGGGGTGGCGCGCGGCTTCCAGACCTACCGGGACCCTGAGGGCTTCGAGACTCGAGGCGACCGGCTGATCGACGCGGTCGGGAAGCTGCTCAAGCGGCACCATCCGCGTGAGCTGTTCCTGTTCGTCAACCTCTTCGATCCGCACGCCCTCTATCGAGCTCCGGCCGAGTTCGAGGAGCGGTTCAGCGTGGCGGCCCGCCGGGCACGGATTGAACGGCTTCCAGTGTGGTCCGAGCTGGTGGCCGGCAGCGATGATGCGTTCCGCCAGCTGATCGTCGGCGACGCCGAGCTGACTCCCGACGGCCTCGAGTACCTCCGGGCGGCCTACCTCGCGGAGGTCGCCTTCATGGACCATCAGCTCGGGCGCCTGTTCGACATGCTGGACGGCTACGGGCTTCTCGATCCGGCATTGGTCATCGTGGTCGCGGACCACGGTGAGCTGCTGGGAGAGGGCGGCTTTCTCTCGCACTGCTGCCGACTCGATCCCGAGCTGGTGGAAGCGCCGCTGATCATCAAGTGGCCGTTCCAGACCGAGGGTCGCCGATCGACGCGGCTGGTGTCCCACGTCGACCTCTTCGCGACGATGCTCGCGGCAGCCGGGCTCCAGGTGATCCCGAGGGACGGCCTCGCGCTGGCTCCCGAGGACTCGTCCGGCCCCACCGACCGCTCGGTGGTCTTCATGGAGGAGCACGAGAGTCGAGTCCACCCACTGTTCGAGAACATGACGGTGGCGCCGCACCTGTACGGCCTCCAGCAGCTGGCGTGGCGGGAGGTGGTGTGGGAGGGGGGCGGATCATGCGCGGTGGGCGCGCCGGGGTCCTGGCAGGAGGCTGCCTGCGTTGTCGACTGGGCGACTCGGCTTGCCGAGCTGGGCGAGCTCGCCAAGCTGCCGTCCGACCGCGGGGTGGCATCGCACCAGGGGGCGTTGAGCGAGGAGGAGAGGCGGAACCTCGAGGCGCTGGGCTACGTCCGGTAGCCGCCCGGCCGGCAGGTCGTCAGCGCCGGTCGGCCTTTGCAGTGAGCCCCCGCTCGACCAGGAAGCCCGCGATCTGCTCGGCGGCAAGGCGGTTGCCGGCGATGTTCCAGTGGCTGTCGAAGGGCTTGTACAGGCGCTGGGCGGGCGCCGCCGCGGCGAACGCCGGGTACAGGTCGAGGTAGGGGATTCCGGCCGCGCCCAGCCGTTCGCCGACGATCCGGTTCGGCTGCTGGAAGTCCATCGTGCCCTCGCGGTAGAGCCGGTAGGTGAGGGGTAGGGCCGCCTGCAGCTCGGGATCGAGCTGGGTCTCCTCGGGAATGAGCACGACCGCCACCGGAACGCTGCGCCGGCGGCAGATCACGGAGATCTTCTCGATGGCATCCATCGCGGCGTCCACCGAGGCGGCCATCCCGTCCCACCCCACCAAGTAGACCTTGGCGCGGTCGCCGATGATCTCGATGTAGGACGCACGGCTGAAGGTGGGCGCGTCGTCCGAGTAGACCTGCCGATCATTGAAGACGCCGCCCTCGGCCCGGTCGTGCAGGCGGAGCGCGAAGCGCAGCAGCGAGACCACGTAGGAGCGCTGGTGGAGGGGACGGTTCCGGTGCAGCGAGCGGTGGGTCTCGATCAGGTCGTTCCCGATGTAGAAGTTGACCAGGACGAGGTCCGGCTCGAGGGCGAGGCCTTCGTTGACGAGCAGGTTGAGGTAGTCAGCGGGCGCGGTGCGGGGGATGCCCATGTTGAACACCTCCGCCCGCAGCCCGGCCTGCCCGAGGTCCGCCTCGAGCAGGGTGAGGTAGTTGTCCTGATAGGGGACGACCCCGAAGGCGAAGGAGTCGCCGAGGGCGACGATCCGGAAGGAGGAGCCGTCGGCTTTCGAGAAGTCGGTGTCGAGGAAGCCGAGGGGGTTGATCGGGAAGCCGTAGTAGTCGGAGCCGGGCTTGACGCGAAAACGGTTGTACGAGTCGTCGTGGAAGACGTAGCTCGGGCTGATGTGGTTGTAGATCCGCAGCGCAACCTCGCCGAGAGCGAGCGAGATCGCCAGGATGAGCAGGGCCGTACCGGCCTTCTTGAGTGCGTGCACGACAGGAATCCGCGAAACCGTCGTCCTCTCCCGAGCAGAGGCTGCAAGGGGGGATTATAGGCTGTATGATCGGGGCTGCCATGATGCGCATTGAGATCGGGGAAGCGTCCTGGTGGTTGGTCCTGTTGCCGCTCGGGCTGGTGTTCGCCGCGTGCGGCGGCCGGTCAGCGGCGCTGGGCCTCGCCGGGCTGCGCAGCACGCTGCCGGAGGAGGCGCGGGGCTGGCGGGCTGCCGACCGCGGCGAGTTGTACGACAAGGAGTCGATCTTCTCGTACATCGACGGCCACGCCGAGGTCTACCTCGCGTATGGCATGAAGGGCTGCCTGGCGCGGCGGTACACCGGCCCGTCAGGGGAGGCTGACCTCGCGCTCGACGTTTTCGAGATGGCGTCGCCGGCCGACGCCTACGGCGTCGCGAGCTACGACCGCGACGGCGAACCGGTGGACATCGGACACGACGGACGCTTCCGCTACGGCTGGCTGTCCTTCTGGAAGGGTTCGTTCTTCGTGTCGGTGACGGCCGAGTCCGAGAGCGCGGCCGCGCGGGACGCCGTGCTCGAGCTTGGGCGGTCGGTGGCGGCGCTGATCACGGACGACGGCGCGCCGCCGCCGCTCGTGGGCGAGCTGCCACCGGACGGGCTTGATGCCGGATCCGTGCGCTTCCTGCACAGTCAGCAGATCCTCAACACCCACCTCTGGCTCGGTGAGGGCGAGGTGCTCGGGCTGGCGCCCGACACCCCGGCGGCGCTCGCCCACTACCTGCGCGACGGGTGGAGCGCGCACCTGTTGCTCGTCGACTATCCGGATCCGGGCCGCGCCGAGCGGGCGGCCGCGGCCATCGCCGGTCGGTTGCTCGCCGGACCGCCCGGGGGCGGCCCCGCGCTCGGGCAGGACGGACGCTGGCACGTGGTGCAGCAGCGCGGAGTCCGGCTCGTAGTCGTGATCGGCGCGGCCAACGAGGAGCTGGCGGCCGCGCTGCTCTCCGAGGTCGGAGCTCCCAAGGGAGGTGGCTGATGTTCCGACGGTCGATGGTGATCACGCGCCGCGACTTCGTCCGCGTGGGCGGCGGTCTCGCCGCGGTCGGTCTGCTGGGCGCCGGCCGCCGCGACGCCGAAGCTCAGGAGCCGCCGGCGCGCAGCCGGGTGGTGCTGATCCGCCGAACGGACGCGCTCGGCGAGGATGGTGCCCCGGACGGCAAGGTGCTGCACGAGATGGTGAACGAGGCGGTGGCGGCGCTCTTCGAGACCAGCGAGCCGGCTGCCGCGTGGAAGCGGTTGATCCGCCCCAGCGACGTCGTCGGCATCAAGAGCAACGTCTGGCGCAACCTGCCGACGCCCCCGGCCCTCGAGGAGGCGATCCGCGCCGAGGTCATCGACGCCGGTGTGGCACCCGGCGACGTGGCGGTCGACGACAAGGGCGTCCTCGAGAACCCGGTGTTCAAGCGCGCGACGGCCTTCATCAACACCCGGCCRATGCGCACCCACCACTGGGCGGGCCTGGGCACTTGCCTGAAGAACATGATCATGTTCGTGCCGGAGCCGTCCGAATACCACGGCGATGCCTGCGCCTCGCTCGGCGCGATCTGGCGCCTGCCGGAGATCGAGGGCAAGGTTCGGCTCAACATCCTGGTTATGCTGACACCGCAGTTCCACGGGGTCGGGCCGCACAGCTTCTCGCCCGCCTTCGTCTGGCCGTACAAGGGGCTGCTGGTCGGCACCGATCCGGTCGCCGTCGACGCCACCGGCGCGCGGATCATCGAGGCCAAGCGCCGCGAGCACTTCGGCGAGGAGCGGCCGATCAGCCCGCCGCCCCACCACATCCAGATCGCCGACACCCGCTACGGACTGGGGGTCAGCGACCCCCAGCGCATCGATCTCGTGCGGATCGGCTGGATGGACGACGCACTCATTTGAACCGCGGAGCTCGCAGAGGACGCGGAGAATGCCGATTGAGCCTTCTCTCTGCGGGCTCTGCGCTCTCAGCGGTTCAAACGTGAAGGGCCGCCACCCTCCGGTTCCCAGATCCTGCGTGCGGTTGGCCGTTCCCGGCCCCGCGCCGCTTACACCGCCGCGAACGCCTGCTCGAAGTCGGCGATCAGGTCGTCGACGTCCTCGCAGCCGATCGAGACCCGGACCAGGCCGTCGGTGATGCCGGCGGCCAGCCGGTGCTTCCGGGACATTGCGGCGTGGGTCATGCTCGCCGGGTGTTGGATGAGGGTCTCGATCCCGCCGAGCGACACCGCCAGGGTCATCAGCTCGACCGAGTCGAGCAGGCGCGAGCCGCCGTCGACGCCGCCTGAGACCTCGAACGAGATCAGCGAGCCGGCGCCGTCCATCTGGCGTCGTGCGAGCTCGTGCTGGGGATGGCTGGCGATGCCCGGGTAGCGGACCCACTCGACCTTGGGGTGGCCCTCGAGATAGGCCGCGATGCGGCCGGCGTTGTCCTGGGCGGTGCGGACCCGCATGCCGAGGGTGCGCAGCCCGCGCAGCGCCAGCCACGCCTGGTGGGGGTCCATGCACGCGCCGAGGTAGGAGTGGACCGGCCGGATGCGGTCGAGGAGCTCCCGCGAGGCGGGGACGATCATGCCGGCGACGACGTCGGTGTGGCCGTTGATGAACTTGGTCATCGAGTGCATGACGAGGTCGGCGCCGAGCGCGAGCGGTCGCTGCAGGATTGGAGTCGCGAAGGTGTTGTCGACCATCAGCAGCGCGCCGTGGTCGTGCGCGACGTCGGCGATCGCGGCGATGTCGGCCAGATCGATGGTCGGGTTGGCCGGTGTCTCGACGAACACCAGCCGGGTCTCGGGGCGCAGCACCGAGCGCACCGCGTCGAGGTCCGAGGTGTCGACGAAGTCCGAGGCGACGCCGAAGCGTGCGAAGTCACGTTCCATCACCACCCGCGACGGACCGTACACCGACGAGGTGCCGATGAGGTGGTCGCCGGCGTTGAGGAGCGCGAAGCTCACCGTGCACAGCGCAGCCATGCCCGAGGAGGTGGCGAGCCCGCCCGCGCCGCCCTCGAGCTCCGCCAGCGCCTCCTCGAGCCGGGCGGTGGTCGGGTTGCCCATGCGGGTGTAGATGTAACCGTCCTCGTCGCCGGCGAAGCGCGCCGCGCCCTGATGGCAGTCGGCGAAGGCAAAGGTCGAGGTCTGGTAGATGGGCGGCGCGACGGCGCCGGTCGCAGGGTCAGGGTGTGCCCCGGCGTGGATCGTGCGCGTGTTGAGTCCCAACGGCTTGCGGTCCTGGTCCATGGTCGCTCCTCCGGCTCGGCGCGGATTGTAGCTGCTTTCGACAAGCCGCGGAAGTTGAGTCATTTGCGGCTCCGATGCCGGAAGCGGAGAGTGTTCTCCGGCGCCGGCGATCCAGTATCATCGGGGGTGGAAGGAGGGGCACGTGGCAGACGAAGGCCTGCGCGTCGTGATGGTGGCGAGCGAGGCGGTCCCCTTCGCCAAGGCCGGCGGGCTGGGGGATATGGTGGGCGCCCTCGCCGATGCCCTGGCTCGGCTCGGTCATGACGTCCGCGTCGTGCTGCCGCGCTACTACGGCATCGAGCCCGGCCGGCTGCGGAAGGTCGGCGCTCCACTCGGTGTGCCGCTCGACGGCGGCGAGGAGTGGTGCGCGGTGTACGAGGGCCGCACGCCCGGAGCCGGCGTTCCGGTCTACCTGCTCGACCACGAGGGGCTGTACGGCCGCGACGGTAT
Organism: Holophagae bacterium; assembly: GCA_003105185.1. Lineage (GTDB taxonomy): Bacteria > Acidobacteriota > Thermoanaerobaculia > Thermoanaerobaculales > Sulfomarinibacteraceae > FEB-10. Next base: position 21,104 of record PQAJ01000108.1, on the reverse strand, counting down.
CTACGGCACGCGGAGCGAGCCCGAGTTCCGAGACAACCTGCGCCGCTTCGCGCTGCTCTGCCGCGGTGCGCTCCAGCTCGCCAAGGCGCTCGACTGGGTGCCGCACATTGTCCACGCCCACGACTGGCCGGGGGCGCTGGCGCCCGTGTACCTCAACACCGTCGAGCGCTTCGGTGCCTTCGCCGCCACTGGCAGCGTGCTCAGCATCCACAATCTCGGCTACCAGGGGGTCTTCGACAAGGCGCATTACCCGGCGGCCGGCCTGCCCTGGCAGCTCTTCCACGGGGCCGGCTTCGAGTTCTTCGATCGCGTCAACCTGCTGCAGGCGGGCCTGCGCGCCGCTGACGTCCTGACCACCGTCTCGCCGACCTACGCCGCGGAGATCCAGACGCCGGCGTTCGGCCACCGCATGGACGGCCTGCTGCGGCACCGGCGCAGCGACCTCTATGGCGTCCTCAACGGGATGGACTACGCGGAGTGGAACCCGGCGAACGACGCCTACCTCGCCGCCACCTACACCGACCGCGCTTTCAAACGCGGCAAGGCACGGAACAAGGCGGCGCTCCAGGAGGCCTTCGGGCTCCCGGTGGACCCCGCCGTCCCGCTCTATGGCATGGTCAGCCGGCTCGTCGACCAGAAAGGCTTCGGCGCGCTGTGCGGCCCGGCCCACGGCAGCCTCGCCTGGATGTGCGCCAACTTCGACCTCCAGTTCGCGATCCTCGGGACCGGCGAGGCGTGGTGCGAGCGCGAGCTGACCTCGCTCGCCGGGCGCTACCCGAACCTCGGGGTGCACATCGGCTTCGACGAGCGGCTCGCGCACCTGGTGCAGGCCGGCAGCGACTTCTTCCTGATGCCGAGCGCCTACGAGCCGTGCGGTCTCGCCCAGATGTACGCACTGCGCTACGGCACGCTGCCGATCGTCCGCCGCACCGGCGGCTTGGCCGACACCGTGGTCAACTACGACCAGGCCACCGGTGACGGCACCGGCTTCCTCTTCGACAGCCTGACCCCGGCGGCCATCTACGACACTGTCGGCTGGTCGTTGTGGGCATGGCACAACCGGCCGCACCACCTCGACGCGATGCGCAAGCGGGGGATGAAGGTCCGCTTCTCCTGGGCCGACGCCGCCGAGCGCTACGGCGAGATCTATCAGGGTGCGATCGACCGGCGGCTCGGCCGGGGGCCGCGGACCTGAGGGTTGCCATGACCACCAACCGTCTGACCGCCGTCGTTCTGCTCGGCGCTGCGGTCGTGCTCGGCGCGTGGCTGGTCCGCTACTTCTCGGCCGAGCAGGTGATCCGACGTGAGATCGCGGACGCGGTGGAGTCCTTCGAGAACGAGCAGCTGCTCGGCGTTGCCACGGTCCTCTCGCGCTCCTACCACGATCCCTGGGGCCTGAGCTACGAGACCGTCCTCGGCAACTTGCAGGAGGTGATGGACACTTTCTCGGAGCTGCAGGTCGACCTCGAGCCGCCGATCGTCGAGGTCGACGGCGAGCAGGCGCGGGTCAGCCTGCGCTTCGTGCTCTGGGGCACCGCCGATGGCGAGCGCGGCTACGTGGTCGGCAGCTCCTCGGACCCCGTCAACACCACCGAGCTGTGGCGCAAGGAGCCGGCGGGCTGGCGGGTGGTGACGACCGAGACTCTCGACATTCCGGAGCTGCGGGACGAGCTCGACGCGATGAGGTCGCGCTAGGAGTTCGTGCGGCTTGCCTGCGTACGACTACTCGGTGCTCGCGGACCTCTACGACGACTTCTGCGTCTTCGACGAGGACATCGAGTTCTTCCGGAGCGCGGCGGCGGCGGCGCGCGGTCCGGTGCTCGAGCTGATGGCCGGGACCGGCCGGGTGTCGCTGCCGATGCTCGGCGCCGGCGCCGACCTGACCTGCGTTGACAGCTCGCCTTCGATGCTCGAGGTTCTTTCCCGCAAGTTGGTCGGGCACAAGCAGCGCGCTCGACTGGTCTGCGGCGAGGTCTGCTCGCTGCCGCTCGCGACCGGGTTCGAGCTGGTCGTGCTGCCGTTTCGAGGCTTCAGCGAGCTGGTGGGGGAGAGCACGCAGCTCGCCGCGCTCGCCGAGACGGCGCGGGTGCTGCGGACCGGCGGCTCCTTCATCTGCACCACCCACAACCCCACGATCCGAGGGCCGGCGGCCGACGGCAGCTGGCGCGAGATCGGCCGCTTTCAGGGACGGCAGGGCCGGACCTTCGTACTCCACCTCAAGACGGCGCTTTCGGACCGGCCGGGCGTGGTGGTCGGGGAGCAACGGGTCGAGGTTCTCGATGCTCACGGCCGCGACGTCGAGCGCCGATCCGTCGCGCTGGAGTTCTCGCTCGTCTCGCCGGCGGTGCTCGTCGAGATGGCCCGGTCGGTCGGCCTGGCAGCAGGGCGGATGCTCGGCGACTGGGACGGTGCAGCCTTTGACGAGACCTCGAGCCCGGCCCTGATCGCGATCTTCGAGAAGGTGGGATGAGCACCGTCCTTGGGTCGCTCGGGAATTGGAGCCGGAAGCGGAAGCGGAACCGGGCGCGGCGGGCCTACCCCCGGGCCCCTTCCTTCAAGACCACCCGCACCGCCGCCGCGGCGGCCTCGGCATCGGCCATCGTGATGTGGTAGTGGGTCACCATCCGCACCAGATTGGCGCCGAGGGCGCTGCAGAGGACGCCGCTCGCGGCCACGCGGTCGACGAGCGAGGAGGCCGTCATCCCGGCGCCCGCGTCGAGCCCGAAGCAGATGATGTTGGTCTCGACCGCAGCCAGGTCGAGCTGGAGGCCGGGGATCTCGGCCAGCCGCTCGGCGAGGCGGCGGGCGGTGGCGTGGTCGTCGGGGAGCCGCGGCAGCACCTCGTCGAGGGCCACGAGCCCGGCCGCGGCCAGCACGCCGGCCTGGCGCATGCCGCCGCCGAGCATCTTGCGGACCACGCGGGCCTCGGCGATGAGCTCGCGGTCGCCGATCAGCAGCGAGCCAACCGGCGCGCCCAGGCCCTTGGAGAGGCAGAACATGACGGTGTCGCAGCCGCGCGCGAGGCGGGCGGCCGGCACGCCGGTGGCGGCGGCCGCGTTGTGGATGCGCGCGCCGTCGAGGTGCACCGGCAGCCCGAGCTCCCTGGCGGTCGCCACCAGCTCGTCCATGCGGGCCGGCGGCACCACCCGACCCCCAGCCAGGTTGTGGGTGTTCTCGAGCGCCAGCATGCAGCTCGCGTTGGTGTGGCCGCCGCGCGGGAGGTAGGCGGCGCGGACCTGGTCGGGGTGGAGGATGCCGTCGGCGGTCGCGATCGGGCGCGGCAAGACGCCCGAGATAGCGGCCATGGCGCCGTGCTCGAAGTTGAAGATGTGGCAGCGGGCGTCGCCGATCACCTCCTCGCCCCGCCGTGACAGCAGGTTGACGGCGATCTGGTTGGCCATCGTGCCGGACGGCACCAGCAGCGCCGCCTCCCGCCCCATGAGCTCGGCGGCGCGCTCCTCGAGGCGGTTGATGGTCGGGTCCTCGCCGTACACGTCGTCGCCGACCWCGGCCTCGGCCATCGCCCGTCGCATCGATGGCGTCGGCTGTGTTACCGTATCGGACCGAAGATCGATGATGGGCTCCATGGGGGCCATTGTACCCGGGCCTCCACTGACGGACTCGGAGAGCGACGCGAGGAAACGGGCTGATGGCGAGGGACAGGTCAGACAAGATCTTCGTCTTCCCGCGGTGGACCTGGGTGCTCCGTCCGGGCTTTGCGGCGGCGGTCGCGGGCGGCCTGCTCTACGCCGCTCTGATCGTGTGGCTTGGCTTCTCGCCGAAGACCACCGACGTCGGCTACGCCCCCGAGCAGCCGGTTCCGTACAGCCACGCACTGCACGTCGGCCAGCTCGGCATCGACTGCCGCTACTGCCACAACACGGTGGAGCAGGCGGCCCATGCCGCGGTGCCGCCGACCCAGACCTGCATGAACTGCCACGCGATGGTCCGCAAGGAGTCCGAGAAGCTGATCGGAGTCCGCGCGAGCTACGCGAGCGGGATGCCGATCGGCTGGATCCGGGTCCACGACCTGCCGGACTACGTTTACTTCGACCACACCGCGCACGTGCGGCGCGGCATCGGCTGCGTGTCCTGCCACGGGCGCATCGACTCCATGGACGTCGTGTACCAGTTCGCACCGCTCAGCATGGGCTGGTGCCTGGACTGCCACCGCAACCCGGAGCGCCACCTGCGGCCGGTCGAGTTCGTCTTTCAGCTCGACTGGGTTCCCGAGGAGGACCAGCTGGCGCTCGGCCGGCGGCTCGGTGAGGCCGGCGGCATCAATCCACCTGTGGACTGCAACACATGCCATCGTTGATCAACGAAGCCGGCCCGGTCTACTGGCGCAGCCTCGACGAGCTGGCGCGCACTCCCGAGTTTGCGGAGGCGGTGCGGCGCGAGTTCCCCAATGACGAGTGGGACCGGTTGCCGGCGGCGACCCGCCGCCAGTTCCTCCAGGTCATGGGCGCGTCGCTGGCCTTCGCCGGCCTGACCGCCTGCCGGTGGCCCAGGGAGGAGATCGTCCCCTTCGCGCACCGTCCTGAGGACCGGGTTCCGGGCGTTCCCCAGCTCTTCGCAACCTCGATCGAGCTCGGTGGTGTGGCGCTCGGTGCGCTCGTGACGTCCTACGACGGCCGCCCGATCAAGGTCGAGGGCAGCCCGGAGCACCCGGACAGCCAGGGGGCGCTGTCGGCTGTCGCCCAGGCCACCGTGCTCGGCCTCTACGACCCGGACCGCAGCCGCCAGGTGATCCTGCGCGCCGGCGGCCAGGAGTACGCCAAGAGCTGGGACGACGTCGCGGCAGATCTCGCAAGCCGGCTGACTGACTCCGGCGAGGGACTCGCCGTGCTCTCCGAGGCGTCGTCGTCGCCGAGCCTGGGCCGGCTGCGCGAGCGCCTGCTCGCGGCGCGGCCCGCGGCGTCCTGGTACGAGTACGAGGTGGTGTCCTTCGACCGCGAGCGGGACGGCTTGCGCGCGGCGTTCGGTCGGCCGCTGCGCGTCCTGCCTCACCTCGACCGCGCCCGCGTGGTGGCGTGCTTCGACGCCGACCCGCTGTTCGAGCACCCGGCAGCGGTGCGGCTGGCCCGGGGCTTCGCCGCGTCGCGCGACCCCCACCGCCCCGGCGGCATGAGTCGGCTCTACGTCGTCGAGGCRGGCTACTCGCTSACCGGCGGTCGCGCCGACCACCGGCTGGCCGTGCCGGCATCGCAGGTGGCGGGGGTGCTGGCGGCGCTGGCCGCGGCGGTGATGGGGCGGCTCGGGCTGCCGGTGCCGGCGGGCCTGGGTGACGCGGGCGCTGGCCCCTCGCCCGACTCCTTCCTCGCGAACCTGGCCGGCGATCTGCTGGCGCACCGGGGAGCGGGGGCAGTCCTGGTCGGACCCCGCCAGGACCCGCTGGCCCACGCCCTGGCCGCGGCGCTCAACGCCGTGCTCGACAACGCGGGCAGCGTTGTCCACTACCACGAACTCGCCGACCCGGACCGTCCGAGCCACCTGGCGGCGATCGCCGAGCTGTCTTCGCGGATCGCCGCCGGCTCGGTGAAGACCCTGGTCATCCTGGGGGGGAACCCGGCCTACGACGCGCCGGCCGACCTCCGCTTCGCGGAGCTGCTCGGTCGGGTGCCGAACGCGGTGCACCTCAGCCTCTACGACGACGAGACCTCGCACGCCTGCCGCTGGCACCTGCCGCAGGCCCACCCGCTCGAGGCCTGGGGCGACGGGCGGGCATTCGACGGCACGTTGACCCTGCAGCAGCCGCTGATCGAGCCGCTGTACGGCGGGCGGTCGGCGATCGAGCTGGTCGCCGGGCTGCTCGGATCCGCACCGGTGAGCGGCTGGGAGATCGTGCGCGAAAGCCTGCGGGCGGTCGCCCCGGATGGCGATTTCGAGGTGTTCTGGCGGCGCTGCCTGCACGACGGGCTGGTCGCGGGGACCGCGGCGCCGGCGGCGACGCCCCAGTTCGACCTCGAGGCCGTCTCCCAGCTCGCGCTCGCTCAGGAGCCGCCGCCGGCCCCGAGCGCGAACGCGCTCGAGCTGGTGCTCCTTCCCGACCCCAAGGTCCACGACGGCCGTTTCGCCAACAACGGCTGGCTCCAGGAGCTGCCGGACGCCGTCACCAAGATCACCTGGGGTAACGCGCTGCTGCTGTCGCCGACCACCGCTCGCGAGCTCGGCGTGGCGCAGGAGGACGTCGTCGCGGTGAGCGCCGGCGGCGGCGCTTCGGTCGAGGTGCCGGTTGACGTGCTGCCGGGGCTCGCGCGCTTCACGGCCCTGCTCTCGCTCGGCTACGGCAGGACGGTGGCCGGCAGCGTCGGCAACGGCATCGGAGCCGACGCCTATCCGCTGCGCACCACGGCCGCACCCTGCGTCATCCCGCGGGCGACCGTCCGACCGCTGGGTCGGCGCGAGAAGCTGGCCTGCACCCAGGACCACCACGCCATCGACACCATCGGCTTCGGCGAGCGCAACCGGCGGGTCGCCAACCTGGTGCGCGAGGCGAGCCTGGACGCCTACCTCGAGGATCCCGAGATCTTCCGCCACATGGACCACCATCCACCGCTCGAGCAGCTGTGGAAGGAGGGGACCTACGAGGGCGAGCAGTGGGGGATGGCGATCGACCTCAACGCCTGCACCGGCTGCAATGCCTGCGTCGTCGCCTGCCACGCCGAGAACAACATCCCACTGGTCGGCCGCGAGCAGGTGATCAGGCAGCGCGAGATGCAGTGGCTCCGCATCGACCGCTACTTCCGGACGCCGCAGGGGGTGGCCCCCAACGAGGTCGAGGACGCCGCCATGGTCTTCCAGCCGGTGGCCTGCGTGCACTGCGAGAACGCGCCCTGCGAGCAAGTCTGCCCGGTGGCTGCGACCCAGCACACCGCGGACGGCCTCAATGCCATGATCTACAACCGCTGCGTCGGCACCCGCTACTGCTCGAACAACTGCCCCTACAAGGTCCGCCGCTTCAACTTCTTCAACTACCGCAAGCGGATGCCGGACATCGCCAAGATGCAGCTCAACCCCGAGGTCACGGTGCGCAGCCGGGGTGTCATGGAAAAGTGCACCTACTGCGTGCAGCGCATCGAGAAGGTCCGGATCGCGGCCGGCAACGATCGGCGCCCGATCCGTGACGGCGAGATCTCACCGGCCTGCGCTCAGACCTGTCCGACCCGGGCGATCACCTTTGGAAACCTCAACGACCCGTCGAGCGAGGTGTCGCAGCTGCGCGCCGATCACCGCAGCTACGCGACCCTCGAGGAGCTCAACATCCGCCCGCGGACCCGCTACCTGGCACGCCTGTCGAACCCGGCGGCGGCGCACGGGGACGCGGGCGGCGGCGACCACGGGAAGGAGACGGCCTGAGCCATGAGCGCCACCACCGTCGACACCCGCGCGCTTCTCGACAACACCACCGACGATCCCCGCCGTCGCGCACCCCTGGTGCTGAACCACACCGAGTTCGGCTTCGTCACCGACACCGTCTGCGGCGTGGTCGAGCGGACGACGCCGCGCTCCTGGTACATCGCCTTCGCCGCCGCCCTGTTGATGACCGGTGTGATGTTCGCGATGATCACCTATCTCATCACCACCGGCATCGGTGTCTGGGGAATCCAGGTTCCGGTGGGGTGGGGCTTCGCGATCGTCAACTTCGTGTTCTGGGTCGGTATCGGGCACGCCGGCACCCTGATCTCGGCGATCCTGTTCCTGCTGCGCCAGAAGTGGCGCACCAGCATCAACCGCTTCGCCGAGGGCATGACCATCTTCGCCGTGGTCTGCGCGGGGATCTTCCCAGGCATCCACGTCGGCCGGATGTGGGTCGCCTACTGGCTCTTCCCGGTCCCCAATCAGATGCAGATGTGGCCGAACTTCCGGTCGCCACTGCTGTGGGACGTGTTCGCGGTCGGCACCTACGCGACGGTGTCGCTGCTGTTCTGGTACATGGGGATGATCCCCGACCTAGCGACGCTGCGCGATCGCGCAACGACCCGGTTGCGCTGGTTCGTCTACGGCGTGCTCAGCCTGGGCTGGCGGTCGTCGAACCGCCACTGGCACCGCTTTGAGATGGCCTACCTGCTGCTGGCCGCGCTGGCGACGCCGCTGGTGCTGTCGGTGCACTCGGTGGTCAGCTTCGACTTCGCGGTGTCGATCATCCCCGGGTGGCACACCACGATCTTCCCGCCGTACTTCGTCGCCGGCGCCATCTTCTCGGGCTTCGCGATGGTCGTGACCCTGGTGATCCCGACCCGCCACTTCTTCAAGCTCGGGGAGATCATCACCCTGCGTCACCTCGAGAACATGTCGAAGATCATGCTCGCAACCGGGATGATGGTCGGCCTGGCGTACTCGACGGAGTTCTTCATCGCCTGGTACTCGGGCAACGCCTACGAGTCGTTCACGTTCCTCAACCGCGCCTTCGGCCCCTACGCCTGGGCCTACTGGATCATGGTGACCTGCAACGTCGTCGTGCCCCAGATCTTCTGGTCGAAGCGGATGCGGACCAACCTGGTGGTGATGTGGATCGCCTCGATCCTGATCAACGTCGGCATGTGGTTCGAGCGCTTCGTCATCGTCGTCTCCTCGCTGAGCCGCGACTACCTGCCGACGAGCTGGGGCTACTACCGGCCGACCATCATCGACGTCCTGACCTTCGCCGGCAGCTTCGGGCTTTTCTTCACGCTCTTCCTGCTCTTCGTCCGCTTCCTGCCGATCATCGGCATGGCCGAGGTCAAGGGCGTGATGCCCGCCGCGCTCCACGGCGAGCCGGGGCACGGCGACTACCACGGCGACGTGGTGGAGCGGGTGGGCCGCCGCGGAGGTGCCCGATGAGCCGGCACCAGAAACAGCCGGACGCCGGCGGCTCGTACGGCTACCTGGTGGCCTTCGACAGCGTGGAGCAGCTGCTCCAGGCCGCCGCCAGGGTGCGGGATGCCGGCTACACCCGCTGGGACGCGCACACCCCGTTCGTGGTTCACGGCCTCGACGCCGCGATGGGCATCCGGCCGACGATCCTGCCCTACCTGGTGTTCACGGGCGGCCTGACGGGGACCACCTGCGGCATCCTCCTGCAGTGGTTCACCAACGCTCACGACTACCCGTTCCTGATCTCGGGCAAGCCGATCTTCAGCCTGCCCGCCAACATCCCGGTGGCGTTCGAGATGACGATCCTGTTCGCGGCCCTCACCGCGCTCGTCGGCATGCTGGCCCTCAACCTGCTGCCCCAGCTCGCCCACCCGCTGCACGGAAGCCGCAGCTTCAAGCGCGCGACCGACGACCGTTTTTTCATCAGCATCGAGGCGCGCGACCCGATCTTCGATCCGGTGGCGACCAGGGAGCTGCTCGAGTCGCTCGGCGGCTCGGCGGTGGAGGAGGTGCCAGGGTGAGAATCCCGCGCTGGCTGACCTACCTCGTGGTCGTGACGGTGGTGCTGTCGTGGGTGCCGCTGGCGCTGATCGCGCGCGCGCGCCAGGTCAAGAGCGCCAAGCCCCGAATCCACGTCGTACCGGACATGGACAACCAACCGAAGTACCGGCCGCAGTCGCGCAACCGCCTGTTCGCCGACCGCCGGGCGATGCGGCCCCCGGTCGAGGGGACGGTGGCGCGGGGCGAGCTGCGCGAGGACGACCGGCTGTACCGCGGTGCCGTCGGGGGGGTGTGGGTCGAGGAGATCCCGGTGCCGGTGACCGACCAGCTGCTGCGCCGAGGCCGCGCGCGCTACGACATCTACTGCTCGCCCTGCCACGGTCTCGCCGGCTACGGCGACGGCATGGTCGCCAAGCGCGCCGACGCGCTGCAGGAGGGCACCTGGACCCCGCCGGCGTCCTTCCACAGCGAGCTGGTGCGGGGCCGCCCGGTCGGCCATCTCTACAACACGATCAGCAACGGCATCCGCAACATGCCGGCGTACGGCCCGCAGATCACGGTCGAGGACCGGTGGGCGATCGTCGCCTACCTGCGGGCGCTGCAGCGCAGCCAGAGCGCGACTGTTGAGGACGTGCCGCCCGAGCTGCGGGCGCAGCTGCGGTAGGGGAGGAGCGCGATGACGGCAGACGGTAGCCTCGACCGCCTCCGCGCCCGGGCCGCCGCGGGCGGCGGCGAGTGTGCACAGGCGAGGAGCTCATGAAGCAGGTTGCAGACATCACCACCGAGGTGCGCCGCCTCGACCCCGCGCTGCCGCTCTGGCTGGGGGTTGGAGCCGCCACTGCGGCCGTCGGCATCGCCGGGGCGGTTGCCCTGGCCTCGACCCAGGAGCACGGCTGGGGGCGTCTGCTCGAGAGCTACCTGGTGAGCTTCGCGCTGTTCCTGGCGCTCACCCTGGGTGCGCTGTTCTTCGTCATGCTGCAGCACATCACCCGCGCGGGGTGGTCGGTGGTGGTGCGGCGCATCGCCGAGACCCTCGCCTGCAATGCCTGGTTGATGGCGGTCCTGGCGATCCCGGTCGTGCTCGGCATGGACCACCTCTACCACTGGTCGCACGTCGAGGCGGCGGCGCACGATCCGGTCCTGGTCGGCAAGATGGGCTTCCTCAACCCGACCTTCTTCGTCATCCGGCTGGGGATCTACTTCCTGATCTGGGGGTTGCTGGCGTGGTTCTTCCACCGCACCTCGGTCCGCCAGGACACAACCTTGGATCCCAAGCTGACGGTGCGCATGGAGCGCGCCGCGGGGCCGGGCCTGGTGCTGTTCGCGCTGAGCGCCAACTTCGCCGCCTTCGACCTGCTGATGTCGCTCGACCCGCACTGGTTCAGCACCATCTTCGGCGTCTACTACTTTGCGGTCAGCGTGGTCACCTTCTTTGCGGTGATGCCGAAGATCCTGGTCAGCCTGCAGTGGAAAGGCGTGCTGTCCCGGGCGGTGACGGTCGAGCACTTCCACGATCTCGGCAAGCTGCTGTTCGCATTCAACGTCTTCTGGGCCTACATCGCGTTTTCCCAGTACATGCTGATCTGGTACGGCAACATCCCGGAGGAGACCCAGTGGTACCTGAAGCGGCAGACCGGCGACTGGGCCTGGGTGAGCCTGGCCCTCCTGGTCTTCCACTTCATCATCCCGTTCCTGGTGCTCGTGTCGCGCGCCGTGAAGCGCCGGCCCCGGCTGCTGGCCTTCACCGGCAGCTACATGGTCGTGATGTGCTGGCTCGATCTCTACTGGCTGGTCATCCCGGAGTTCAGCCCCGGTTCGGTGCGCTTCGGCCTGATCGACGTGTTCTGCTTCCTGGGCGTGGCGGGCGTGTACACGCTCGCGCTCACGTTCCGGCTGAAGCGGCACTCGCTGATCGCCGAGGGCGACCCGAGGCTCCAGGAATCGATGGCCTTCCACACCGCCTAGGGACGGGAGCGAGTTGACCATGAGATACGACGACCCCGACGTTCCGGCCTCGGCGGTGGTGGGCGTTGTCAGCGCCATCCTGCTGTTCGTGGTCGTTGTCGCCCTGCAGGCGCTGTTCTTCCGCATGCAGGAAGGCGAGCGCAGCCGCAAGGTCTACGAGCAGCCGTACGAGGCGCTGCAGAAGCTCGACGCCGACCAGCTCGGGACCCTGACCAGCTATGGCTGGGTCGACCAGCAGCAGGGCGTCACCCGGATCCCGATCGAGCGCGCGATGGCGCTCGTGGTGGCGGAGTCACGGACCCCGTGACGCGTCACTCGTAGCGCAGCGCGTCGATCGGGTCGAGCGCCGCCGCCTTGGCCGCCGGGTAGGTGCCGAAGAAGATCCCGACCAGTGCCGCGAAGCCGAAGCCGACCGCGACCGCCCACGCCGGGACGTGCGCCGGCGGGAAGCCGGGGATGGCCTTGGCCCCGACGATGCCGAGCCCCCAGCCGGCGAGCACTCCGATCAGCCCGCCGAACAGCGACAAGGTCACCGCCTCGATCAGGAACTGCACCAGGATGTCGGACTTCCGGGCGCCGACCGCCTTGCGGACGCCGATCTCGCGCGTCCGCTCGGTGACCGAGACCAGCATGATGTTCATGATGCCGATGCCGCCGACCAGCAGGGCGATGCTGACCACGCCGCCGACCACGCTGGTGATCGTGCCCATGATCGAGCCGGTGGTCTTCAGGATCTCCTCCTGGAGCACCACCCTGAAGTCGTCCTCGGAGCCCTCGGCGATCCGGTGGCGGTCGCGCAGCACCTCGGTGATCTGGTCCTTGGCGAGCGCCACGGTCTCGGCGCTGGTCGCCTGGAAGTCGAGGATCAGCCGCTTGAACGACTCTTGACCGTAGAGGTCGCGCGCCGTCGTGATCGGGATCAGCAGCAGGTCGTCGCGGCTCTGGCCGAAGATCTCGCCCATCTCCTGCATCACGCCGACCACGGTGAAGGTGGCCTGGCCGACGATGATCTCCTTGCCCAGCGGGTCGTCGCCGAGGTTCAACTCGTCGATGATGTCGCGACCGATGATGCACACCCGGGCTCGGCGGTCGAGGTCGAGCTGGGAGAAGAAGCGGCCGCGGTCGACCCAGTGGTTGTTGACCTCCTGGTGGTAGGCGCCGACCCCGAGCATGGTCGTCGCGTGGCGCTCATCGCTGAAGCGCAGCTGCTCGCCGCGGAAGAAGATCGGGTTGAAGTACTCGAGCGCGGTCGCCCGCTCGAAGATGGCGAGCCCGTCCTCGTAGGTCAGGACCACCTCGCGGCCGGCGAGGTCAGGGTTGGTCGGATCCTCGCGCCACTGCACCCGGATGTAGGCCGCACCGACGCCCTCGAGCTGGGTCGCGATCACGTAGTTGAGGCCCTGGACGATCGACACCACCGCGATCACTGCGGCGACGCCGATGATGATCCCGAGCGTGGTCAGCAGCGATCGCATCTTGTTGGCGCGGATGGCCGCCAGCGCGATCTGGAGGTTGTCCCAGATCATGGGCCCGCTCCCCGCGGTTCGCGGCGCGCATCCGAGACCACGCGGCCGTCGAGCAGGCGCACGACGCGCCTGGCGTGGGCGGCGATGTCCTCCTCGTGGGTGACCAGCACGATCGTGTTCCCGGCCCGGTTGAGCTCGTCGAACAGTGCCATCATCTCGCTCGAGGTGCGCGAGTCGAGGTTACCGGTCGGCTCGTCGGCGAGCAGGATCGACGGGCGGTTGACGAGCGCCCGCGCCACCGCGACCCGCTGCCGTTGTCCGCCCGACAGCTCGTTGGGCTGGTGCTTGACGCGGTCGCCGAGGCCGACCTGCTCGAGGGCCTGGCGGGCCAGCGCGTGCCGCCGGGATGCCGGCATCCGGGCGTAGATCAGCGGCAGCTCGACGTTGGCCAGCGCGGTGGCGCGCGGCAGCAGGTTGAAGGTCTGGAAGACGAAGCCGATCTCGCGGTTGCGGATGCGCGCGAGCTCGGAGTCATCGAGCCCGGACACGCCCTGACCGTTGAGCACGTACTCGCCCGAGGTTGGGGTGTCGAGGCAGCCGATCAGATTCATCAGCGTCGACTTGCCGGAGCCGGAAGGCCCCATGATGGCGAGGTAGTCGCCGCGCTCGACCTCGAGATCGACGCCGTCGAGCGCGCGCACCTCGGCGTCGCCCATCTGGTAGATCTTGCGCAGGTCGCGGATCGCAATCAGCATCAGTCCACCGTCACCTCGACCTCGCCGCCGCCCTCATCCTCGGGCTTGTCCTTGGCCTCGCCGATCTTGACCGCGTCGCCGCTGTGCAGGTTCTTGAGGGTGCGGTAGGGCCCGATCACGACCTCGTCGCCGGCCTCGAGCCCGTCCTTGATCTCCACCGAGAGCTCATCCGAGATGCCGGTGGTGACCGTGTGGGCCTGGGCCTTGTCGTCCTCGATCCGGTAGACCACGTCCTTCTTCTCGATCCCCTTGGCGCTGCTGCCCTTGAGCTCCTTGCCGTCCTCGCCGAGGGCGCGCTTGACGACCGCTTGGATCGGCACGGTCAGCGCCTGCTCGCTGGTGGCGGTCAGGATGGCGACCTTGGCGGTCATCGCCGGCCGCAGATCCGGATGGGGGTTGTCGAGGGCGACCTTGACGCGGAAGCGGATCGTCCCCAGGGCCGCGTCCTTGCGGCCGGAAGTGGCGATCTCGGCGACCCGGCCGCGCTGCGGCTCGGTGCCGAGCGCGTCGACCGTCACCTCGGCCTGCTGGCCGAGCGCGACGTCGACCACGTCGACCTCGCTGACCTCGACCTCGGCGAGCAGCGTCGACATGTCGGCCACGGTCATGATCACCGAGCCGGGCAGGTTGGTGGAGCCGGGCACCACGGTCTCGCCCTTCTCGGCATCGAGCTGGATGACGATGCCGTCCATCGGCGAACGGATGGTCGTCCGGGCGAGGTCATCCTCGGCGCGCTGCAGCGCCGACCGGGACTGCTCGATCGCCTGCCGCTGGGCGTCGATCTGAACCCGCGCGGTGTCGACCGCGAGCTGGGCCGCGTCAAGGGCCTCCTGGCTGACCAGCTCTTGCGCCTGCAGCTCGCGGACCCGGCGCAGGTTGCGCTCGGCGTCCTGGAGCTGGATCTCGACCCCGCGGACCGACACCTCAGCCTGGCGCAGCGCTGCGCGCGCCTGGTCGCGGGCCGACTCGTAGAGGTCGCGCTCGATCTGAACCAGGAGCTGGCCGGCCTGCACCCGCTGCCCCTCGACCACCGGCAGGTCGATGATCTCGCCGACCACCTTGGCAGAGACGTCGACCTTGCGGTCGGGGGTGATCTCGCCGGTTGCCTTGACTCGCGCCGAGAGGGTGCGCGGCTCGGCGGCCTGCACCTCGACCTCGGCGCCGCGCGGTCCGGAGTCCCGCAGGCTGAGCCACAGGATGAGGCCGAGCACAACCAGCGCACCGACCGCGATCAGCCACTTCTTCATGGTCACCTACCTGATGTCCGGAGGTCCGACGCCGCCGGGCGTCGATGCCGAGCGGGCCACCGTTCCGCCGGATGGCGTCGATCAGAACAGAGCGGCCAGGCCCGACTTGGCGACGAGCCACACCAGCCAGGGCACGAGCGCAGCCACTGTCGCCCTGGCGGTCGAGAGCTTGCCGACCACCTTGAATCCGATGATCAGCAGCACGACGATCCAGATGTTGAAAACGCTCAGGGTGCTCGCCGCCGCGCTGAGCCAGGCCGGGGCATCGGGCGATAGGAAGGCCCCGGGATGCGACTTCACGATGTTGGTGAACTCCTGCTGCGGGATCATGCCGACGCGCTGGATCAGCACCGCGGTGAGCACGGACGCCACCACCGAGGCCGGCCAGTAGGCGTGGAGCGTCGTCGAGAAGGTCCGCAGGTAGTCGGCGTCGGAGCCGGCGATCTTGAGCAGGATGAAGAAGATCGCAGCCATGATCGCGAACGCGATCGGCGACGCCACCAGGCCGATGATCGGGGCGAAGCGGGTGAACTTCTCGCCCTGCTCGACCATGCGCTCGATCTGGTCGTCGCTGATGCCCTCGGCGCGGTCGCCGAGGCGCGCGCGCAGGGTGGCCTCGTTGTCGAGGTGTGGGAGGACCACGAGCTGCAGCGCGACGGCGAGCAGCGACATCAGCACCAGGCAGAGCACCCAGGACGGCTTGATGGCGATGTCGGAAAACACCTGCCCCGGCGACGTGAAGACGATCCACAGCCGTTGCACCGCGGTCAGGCGCGGGGCGGGGCCGGGGCTGCGGGGCGTGTCCGCGGGCACTGGTTCGTAGCTCGGGCGGTGGCTGCTGTCGTCCATCGGCGGCTTCCTCCTTCGCCCAATGGTACGCTGGAATTCGGCTTTCGTTTCGGCCCGTAATTCGCAGACGGGCGGCGTCCCCGGTCCTCCAACCAGTCTCTGGACGTTGCGACGCTCCCGCAAAACGCGATCACGGAGCTGGCTGGTAGCTGAGGTCGGCGCGATACGCGACCACCGAGCTCGAGATGCTGCGCACGGTCGAGCCGATGGTCTGCTCGAGGGCGGCCGCCGCCTCGGCGCCGTAGAGCTGCTCGATCACGGTCGACAGGGGCGGTTGGCGGGGCTCGAGGTCCGCCCAGCCGGCGAGCGGCACGAGCAGCGTCATCTCCGGGCCGTTCGCGCCGTTCACGGTCCTGGTCCACGCGTAGTGGCGGTCAGGGTCCCCAGCCGACACCGCGGCGTGGATCTTCTCGACGGCGGCTCGGAACTCGCGGAAACCCTGGTAGGTCAGCTCGAAGCGGGTGATCGAGACCAGCTCGGGCCGGGTCAGCTCCGGCGGCCAGCGGGAGAGGCCGGGCTCGAGGGTGGCGATGGTGCTCGACATCGACTGCAGGTGGGGCGCGACGTTGGCCAGGAAGTCAGCCCAGTCGGAGCGCCGCAGGTCGGGGTTGGCGTCGAAGTCCTGCCACTGGTGGCCGTGGGTCCGCAGGATGTACTGGCCGAGGTTGTCGCCGTTGACGATCTGCCAGGTGTGCCACGCCCAGGGATCGTTGTTGGCGCGGTGGAAGGAAAGGTGCTGGCGCAGCGCCTCCTCGAACTGCGGGAAACGATCCGTCTTGACCACCAGAAGGATGCTCTTGGCGAGTGGGCCGGGCGGGGGCTGCTCGGCCGCCACCGGCAGGGCGAGTGAGCTCAGGATCGCGAAGGCCAGCAGCATCGACAGGTTGCGCATCGCTCCACCTTCCGTCATCGGAGTGACGCCCCCACCATAGCCAAGGCACCGGGAAAGTCAAATCCGGAATCGCCGGCTCCCGGCGCGCCTGACTGCCGGATGCGCGCAGCGCGTCCATCCCGGAGCGCGAGGGCAGAGGCTGGCAGATGGGACGCAGCCTCGGGAATGGAGCAGGAGCCTCTGCCCTCGCGCGCCGGGTAGGGTTGCCAGCCGGTCGGAGGTGGGGGAGGATAGCCTCGATGCGCGGAGGCTCCGGTCGTCGGCTGTGGCGAAGGGCGGCTGTGGCGGCGTGGCTGGCGGCACTGGCGGTCGCGCCGGCGCGGCCTGCTGCGGCCGTGGACGACGACGCTGTCGCACGGCTCGGCCGCACCCGCTGGACCCACGGCAACGCCGTCCGGGTCCTGGTCTACCCCGAGGAGTCATGGCAGGCCCGTCTCGAGCTGGTCGAGCGGGCGCAGCACCACGTCTTCATCAGCACCTTCTCCTGGCACGAGGACCGGTTCGGAGATCTGTTCCGCGAGCACCTCGCGCGGATCGTGCAGGCGCGGCGCCAGTCCAACCCCGACTTCAAGGTCTACTGCCTGGTCGACGCCACCGCCAGGGGAACCTTCGACAGCTCCTTCCGGCAGCTGGAGGAGGCGGGGGCGGTGGTGCGCTCCTTCAACCGCCAGTCGTGGGGCGTCGGCCCGCTCTACGACCCGCGGATGCACGACAAGATGATCGTCGTCGACGGGCGATGGGCGATCGTCGGCGGCCGCAACTTCGCCGACGAGTACTTCGACCCGCAGCGTTGGTGGCTGGACCTCGAGGTTGAGATCGAGGGCGAGGCGGTGTGGGACCTCCAGCTCAACTTCCTGAAGGCGTGGCAGGTCTCGGACCTGTTCGGCAACGCCAACCGCTTCTTCATGTCGGAGGAGGCGGCGCGCCACGCGATCGCCACGCTGTGGACAACCGGCCGGCTGCCGAACGGCAGGAGCCCGCTCGACCGCTACCTGACGGCGGACTACTTCCCGCCGGCCGCCGGCATGCCCGGCGGGCGGCCGGTCGCGGTGCTCTACGACAGCCCGCTGGTGCGCCGGCGGGCGGCGACGACCGATCTGGTGGTGGAGATGGTGCGGAGCGCGCGCGCCGAGGTCGACCTGATGACGCCGTTCCCCAACTTCCCAGCCGATCTGACCGAGGCGCTTGCCGCGGCCGCGGCCCGCGGGGTCAGGGTCCGGATCTTCGTCAACAGCGAGGAGTCGGCGCTGCGCCGGGGGCCTTTCTTGTGGGCCGGCCTGCCGACGCTGATCGAGCTGATCGGCGACGGCGTTGAGGTCTGGGCGTGGTCCGGCAACGGGCAGATCGCGGAGATTCTCGCCGAGACCGCGTGCGAGCCGCGCGCAGTTCCACCCGTCGCCCTCCACGGCAAGCTGGTGCGGGTCGACGACGACCTGGCCATCGTCCACTCCTCGAACTTCAACATCCGGTCGACCTACTACAACACCGAGGCCGGCGTCGTGGTGCGGGATGCCGCGTTCAACGCCGAGCTCGAGAGCCTGCTCGACGGATTGATCTCGCTGCGCGATCTGCGTCTGGACTGTGGCGAGCGGATCGACGACGTGACGATTGGGCACGTGGTCGAGAAGCTCGGCCCCGATGACGTGCCGCGGTTGCGCGAGATCCTCGGCAACCGCCAGGGCTGGGTGGACGAGCTGGGCCTGCTGTGGTGACCGCTCTCCCTGGTTCCCGGTTGCTGCTGGCGGCGGTGGTGGTCGGGCTGGCCTGCATCCCTGCGGCGGCCTTCGCCGGCGAGGAACCGCCGGTGCTCGACCTCGACGCCTGGCACCGCGCGCTCGGTGGGGCGGATGCCGCCGAGCTGGACGGAGGCTCCGACCGCCATTTCGTGCTCGGCTTCGACCCGAACTGCAGCGCGGTGATCGGCTTCCCGAACCTCCTTGCCTACCAGGTCAACATGTACATGTCGCTGAGCGACAGCTCGCGATTCAGCGTCTTCGTCGGCTACGGCATCGAGGGCGGCGGATCGGCCGATGCGACGATCTACACCCTCGGCTGGGGTGGTGTCAGGAGGCTGCCGATGGCGACGACCCAGTGGGGCTTCTACGGCAAGTTCCTGCGCTACCGCCGCTGGGAAGACGACCGCCACGGCGCCCACGACGGCCTCTCGGTGGGAACGGAGTCGGGCGCCGGCGCGCTCGGCATGCGGTTCGAGATCGGCGCCGCCCGCTCCGACGACAACCACTGGCTCGCGGTCGCGCAGATCGCCTTGACGCTCGAGCTGCCGTTCGGGATTCCGCCGATGGGGGAGGGCGGTGGGTAGGGGATAAGGGATAGCTCGGCGTCGTGCCCCTGCCCGTCTCCGTGCCCGGGCCCGAACGACGCAGCACCAACCGGCTCGTCCGTTTCGGAGACGGAGACGGAGACGGGCACGGGCACCGATGAACCCGGTACAATGCCCGTGGTGTCAGCCAGCCAGCACTCAGCCATGCACGAGGGTCAGGAGATCCGCGACGAGGCGTACCGGATGGTCGCGGAGCTCCTCGTGGGCTTCCGCCGGATCGTGCATCGGGCGCTGCTGCGCGTGTGCGGCAACGAGTGGTTCGAGCAGGGATGCCCGCAGCAGGTTCGGCTGCGAATGCTGGAGCGGCAAGAGGTCGAGCGGGGCGTCGACCGTTGGGCGACGGAGACCGACGACGTCTTCGGCCACGCGACGTTCGCAGATCTCGCCGAGATCATCGAGTTTCTCGAGCCCCTCGGCGAGCTGCTCCGACCGCTGTCGCCGTCCCCGGATCGTCTGTGCGCCGATCTGAGGATCCTCGAGGAGCTGCGGATCAAGGTCGCCGACGCCCGCGCGATCAGCGAGACCGAGCAGATGGCGCTGGTGGAGATGCGGCTGCGGCTGCGCGAGAAGATGGCCGGCGCGCGCCGGCGGGTGCGTCCGGACGAGGAGGAGCTCGCCGACGTCGCCGCGGACACGGAGCGCGCGCCGGATGGACCGGAGATCACGCAGGAGATCGTTCCGGAGATCACGCAGGTGGTCACACCCGAGATCACCCAGGAGATCTCCGTGCCGGGAGACCTGCCGGCGGTCGAGCCGGGCGATGCGAGTGACGCCGCCGTGGCCGAGGGGCGCGCTGCGCCGCCTGCGCCCGCGCCGCGGCGGCCGACGACGGTTGCCGAGGCGCCGGCTGCAGCCCGGCCGGCGATCGGGTTTGTCGACCGGGGGGAATCGGTCGTGCTCGGCGGCGCGCCGACTCCGGTCGGGCTGGTGAATCTCGAGCGGGACGACATCGCGGTGCTGCGCGAGCTGCGGCGCGAGATCATCGCCGTGGCCGAGGCGGCGTACGCCCACAGCGACCGGATCGCGATGAAGGTCTGGACCGGCCTCTGGGACTCGGGCTGGTTCTCGAGGAAGATGGAGCGCTACGGCCTCGGCGAGGTCGCCACCTTCTACGCCGTGATCGAGCAGTATCTGGAGCGGCGCAGCAAGGGCTACGACCGTGAGACGATGAGGACCTTTCTCGCCGACCGCGAGCTCGCGAAGATCCTGCTCCGCCTGCGCGAGCTCTTCCTCCGTCTGCGCGTGTGATTCGCCTTTGTGCCTTTGTGGTGGACCAGGTGCCGAAGGGACGACCCGCCGGCCTACGCCCCGAGGTTCACAGTTCGCCTATCACCTACCACCTGTCACCTATCGCCTGATATACACCACCCCCGGCGCCAGCATCGCGCCGTCCGGCAGATACTCCAAGCAGTGCGCCATCCAACCGGTCTGGATGGCAAGGCAGAAGGGGATCGGGAAGGCGCTCGTCGGTAGGCCGATCGGATGGTAGAGGAGCCCGGTGATGCTGTCGACGTTGGCGTGGATCCGCTTGGCCGCGAGGCTGGTCTCGACCTCCTCGCGCAGCGCCAAGTAGGTCTCCCAGCGGTCGCTCATCCCGTGGGCGGCGAGCACCGCCCGGGCGTGGGGCTCGAGCACCGCGACCCGTGGGTCCGGGCACTTGTAGACGCGGTGGCCGAAGCCGGGGAACCGCCGGCCCTCGGCCAGCGCTCGGCGGGCCCAGACTCGCGCCGCCGACGGCCCGTCGAGCGCCGAGAGCATCTCGAAGGCGGTCTGGTTGGCGCCGCCGTGGCGGACCCCGGACAGCGCCCCCATGCCGGCCAGCACCGCCGAGCCGAGGTCGGCGCCGGTGGAGATGACGGCCAGGGCGGCGAGCGCGGCGGCGTGGAGGCCGTGCTCCGCCTGGACGATCAGGCTGGCGTCGAAGGCCAGGACCTCGGCCTCCGGCGGGACGCGTCCCAGTGTCTGATAGAGGAAATTGGCCGAGTAGCCGAGGTCCAGCCTCGGGGGGAGGTCGGGCAGCCCGTCGAGGTGGCGGATCGCGGCGGCGGCGAGGGCCGCGGCCCAGCTCAGGATCCGCGCCGGTCGCCGCCACTGGGCGTCGAGCGCGGAGCTCTCCGCCTCCGGGATGTGGCAGGCCGCGACGGTCAGCATCGTCCGGTACTGGGCGAGGGGGTGGGCGTGGATCGGCACGCTCGAGAGCGCTTCGAACGCGGCCCGGGGCGGCTGCCGCCA
>PQAJ01000107.1 GCA_003105185.1 Holophagae bacterium | reverse complement strand
AGCCTTTCCGTCTGGCGTGAAGCTGACATCGCGATGGGGCCCAGCGTCCTGAGACACGCGCCTGGCAGCCCCGCCTTCGGAGGGAACCACGAAGATCTGCCCGCGGATGGTGAAGGCGAGCTCCTTGCCGCCGGGAGCGGCGCTCACTTCTCCTACGCCGTTCGAGAGTGACAGCCGCCGCTCCTCATCTCGCCCACGGTCACGCACGACGGTGATCTCGACTCGCTGTGGTGCTGCACCAACGCGCTGGGTGTAGATCGCCCCATCATAGCCGTAGCAGAGGGCATCGTCCCTGGAAACGGTGAGGGACCTGACTGGGTGGGTCGTGAAGGACGTCAGCGGAGACGCCGTACCGCCGACGAAGGGGATCCTGAAGACGTTGAAGCTCCCCGGGGCCTCGCTCAGGAAGTAGATCCAACGGCCATCCGAGGAGATCACGGGGTTGCGGTCCTCTCCTCCGAAATCCGTCACCCTCCGGTGCGTCTTCTCGACGGCGTCGTACACCCACACGTCACGCGCGATGGAGGAGGCGTGGTGCTTGCGCCAGGGATTCTCGACCCCTTTCTTGTCGTGGTAAGCGAGCCAGCGGCCATCCACGCTTTCGGTGGCCGCCTCCGCGGGCGTGGAGAGCACCAACTCCACGGGCCCCCCAAGAGTCGGTACGCGATAGAGCTGGGGGAGCTCGTCGTGAGGGAAGGCGCGGCTGGCCGGAGCCGTTCCTCGCCACCCTGAGAAGATGACGTACTGGTCGTCATGGCTGAAGCCGCTGGGCCATTCGGGCGCCGAGTGGCTGGTGAGGCGTCTGGCCGGACCACCCTCCGCCGGCATCACGAAGACGTCGAAGTTGCCGTTTCGATCACTGGAGAACGCGATCCACTTCCCGTCATGGCTCCAGATCGGCATGGCTTCCTGGGCGTCGTTGGTGGTGAGTTGGACCGCGCGCCCTCCCTCCGCCGGCACCCGGTAGAGGTCGCCCATGTACGTGAAGGCAATGAGGCGCCCGTCCCAGGAAATGGCTGGGTATCGCAGCCATCCCACTGGTTCCGCGGCCCACATGGAGGTGGAGACGATGGCGAACAGCGCGAAGAACCTGAGAACCCGCATGCGCTCCCCCGTTCCGGAAAGCCAGGGGCTCCGCCCGACCTGTGCCCAGCGCTGGAACGGGTCAAAGCCCCGCGAAGCGTGCCGAGGTCACCCCCAAGGATATTCTCCCGCTCATCTTCCGCCACGACAGGCGGGAGAATGGAGGGCGGCCCTGTACGCCGCCCTCCCTCCGGCGATGCCGCCGAGAAGCGTCAGAATGTGAACCTCATCCCCAGCTCGGCGCGGCGCGGCAGCTGCCATCTGGAGGGATCTCCCGTCGCCTGTGTGCCGAGGCAACCGTACGTGGACGTGCAGACCGCCGTGGCGTTCTCCGCGTTGGTAGCGTTGATCAACGAGAGAATGACCTCGAGGTCCAGAGTGTTGCCGAGCGTGAACCTCTTCGCGAACTGCAGATCAAGCTGGTAGAAGTCCTCGCCTTCACGGCTACCGCGCGGTTCGATGAAGTAAGTGCCGTAGCCCTGGGTGACAACGGGATCTTCCGGCGTCCAGCGGAACGGCGAGTTCCAGTTGAAGCCGAATCCGAGCGAGAACTGATACGGCAGCAGCCACATACCGTTCACCTTGAGCTGGTGGCGGCGGTCGTTTGAGAGGTAGCCGTAGCGGTTGTCGAAGTGGATTGGGTACACGTCGAAGTCGACACTGGCACCTTGCGTGAGCTCAAGGGAGCCCTCGGACTTGGAGTACGTGTAGCTGGCAAGCAGCGTGAGCTTGTCCGACGCCCGGGAGTTGAAGCTGAGCACCCAGCCGGTGTAGTCCCGCTTTGCCGGCACGTCGTTGGTGATCACGAGGTAATCGCACGGGGCACCTTCACTCGGTGTCGGCACGTTGCCGTTGCAGGTGCTCTCGAAGAAGCGGTTGGTGTGCTTTTCGATGTACTGCAACCCGAGCGAGCTGTTGCGGAAAATCTCGTGCTCGACCCCGAGCGTCCACTGCTTCGCCTTGGGTCCCTTGATGTTGGGGTCAATTACCAGGCCGCCGGAACCGCCGGGGGCAACGAGCGCCCACCCCGTGCCTGGGTAGTCGCCCGGGTCGTCAAGATACGGCATACCATACTGAGGGGCCACCTGGGCGCAGGTTGCAGCGTCCGGGAACCCCAGCACGCTGCACTCGAGGTAGGTGGCGGCGCTTGCCGACATACTCAGGAGCGGAATGGTCATCGCTCCAGGGTGCATGAACTCGCCGTAGAACCCACGCACCGCGGTCTTGGCGTTCCCGCTCACATCCCAGGCGACGCCGAAACGCGGCTGCACTTGGTCCATGCTGGCGACTCTGACACCTGTCGTCGTGACGTCGTACGTCGTCTTGTCGTAGCGGAGACCGAGGTTCACAGTGAGGTTGGCGACCGGCCGCCAGCTGTCCTGAAGGAAGGCTGACCGGTAGTCGCCCTTATAGCTGCCCGTGGCAGGCTCCAGCTGCTGGAGAACGTAGGGACCGCCGGCGAGGTCGAGGTAGTTGAAGCCCCCGGGCATGAAGCGCTCGTTGCGGAAAGTCACCCGCGAGACGTCGATCCCCGCCTTGATCTCGTGGGCCCCGCCAAGATCGTCGAGGAACCAGCTCAGATCGCCGAGCAGTTGGTCACGTCCCTCAGTGCCGAACTGGGCGTCCATGTAGTTGACTGAGAAGATCCCGGTCGCGAGGTCCATGTGTCCTATCGTCTCGAGATCGCCGCTCGCCGGTGCGACGGCGACCTCGTTGTCGGTCGTGCCAGCCTGCAGGTTGAGCACGAGGCTCTCGGAAAGCGTGCCGAAAGCCTCGACCTGGGCCGTCTGGAACGTGCGATCGTCGGTGGCGTCAGCCTCCGGCTGAACCAACGGAATTGCCCTGGCGTTCTCGTTGGTCCAGTCGTCGTAGTTGTACTTCGCGACCATCCGCCACGAGTCGGCGACCTGCCAGGTCAACTTGCCGAACCCGGTCAGCCGATCGTTCTGGTTGGTCTGCACAACGTCTGCCGGTCGTTGTTCTTGGGTGAAGTCCTCGATCGATGCGAAGAACCACAGCTTGTCGAGCATCAAAGGGCCGCCGAGGGTCGCCGCCACGTTGCGGTAGGTGTAGAGGTTGCTGCTCGGATCGAAATGATCGCCGGTCGCGGTGAAGTCGCTGCCGACATAGCGGCCGTCCACCGATCCGGAGAACTGGTTACCGCCGGACTTGGTGATGAGGTTGAAGACACCTCCGATCGCGAAACCAAACTCGGCGTTGTAGGCGGCGGTCTGGACGCTGATCTCGTCGATTGCATCAAAGTTCAGTCGCGAGTTGAAGTTGTTGGTGACCGGCTCGTTGTTGGAGAGGCCGTCGATGTAGTAGGCGTTCTCGTTGTTGGCAGAACCGAACACCTGCACGTCACCGTAGTAGCCCGACTGAAGGGTGCCCGGGGTCTTGGCGATGGCGCTGGTGAACTGGCGGTTGGACGAGCCCAGGGCCGTCGCCTGCAGAACGTCCTCGCTGTACGCTTGGCCAACAGCGGTCTTGGTCACGTTGACGACCGGTGCCTCGGCGGTCACCACCACCTGATCGGCGAACGACGCAGCTGCCATTGCAGCCTGCAACCTAGTGATCTCATCGAGGACGACCTTGACCCCAGTGAGCTCCTGGGTCACAAAGCCATGGAGCACAGCCGAGAACTTGTACTCTCCCGGCGGCAGGGCCGTGAACTGAACGTTGCCGGCTTCGCTCGTCACCTGGATCTGCGGGCCGCCGATGAGCGCCGGCGATTCGACAGTCACCTGGACGCCCGGCAGCGGTTGACCTCCGGAGTCGACGATCGTCACGTTGATCTGACCGGTGGTGCCGGCCCAAACCGGGTCGAGGCAAGACACCAGCACGGCGACCGCGATAGCGAATACTGCACGACGCATCCTGACCTCCTTGTATCTCGTGAGCGCTTCCCGCGCCCCGTCCAGTTCGGCCCTGCGGCCAGGTTGAACGGCGATTACCGCACCAAAGACACGATCTCGCATCGCAGACCGCAGGCCGGACCGGCGAGCGCGAGTACCGGCCACACACCGCGGCAACGGCTGTCGAGTGCGCCAGACGCTGTTGGTGGAAGGGGTCATGAGGGGTCCCCTGAACGACTGGCCAGGCGTGCCACGAGCTCTTTGTAGCCGGGCACTCCCCCGTCACGGAGAAACTGGTGGCCGCGGATGAGCGCTTTCAGCTGATCGAGGGTCGGATCTTTCTGCGCCAGAGTGCGCAGTTTCACCAGGGTCCGTTCGGCGGCGAGGCCCGCGTGGAGCGAGCATGCCAAGTAGAGGCTTCGAGTCCAGATCGCCTGGTCGGCACGCGTGAGCTCGGCGTCCAGCAGGGCAACCAGAAGCTCGCGGCCGTCTACGACCAGGTTGACCTGCTCGCCGTGCCACGCGGAGAAGGTGGCCCGCGGGTCCGAGCCCATTACGACGTCGGCGCCATCCACGTCGAAGGGGGCATAGGCCTTGACCAGGACCTGTATCCCACGGCGGGCGGCCGCACCGACGTTTTCCTTGAGAGCTTCCAGCGACCTGGGGAAGGCGTCGATGATCACGATCGTTTCGGCAGAATTGAGCATGTTGCGGGCGCGGTCGAAAAGCGCCGGGACGGACTCCAGCCGGTACACGCGCTCGTCGAACACTGGCCGCTCAAGCGCAAGAAGTGCATCGGCCGCCCCGCTGGTCGAGCGCAGAAAACTGCTCTTGAGATGTTCGAGGAACTCCTCGACGGGCACGGCTCGGCAGACCCGGTTATCGCCATCCTCGACCAGCACGGCGCCGCGCCGGGCCAGCGACTCGATCGCCCTGTACACGTTCGCGTTGGCACGGCCGAGAAGTTTGCCAACGCGGTAGGCCGTCATCGGCGGGTGCTGAAGCAGGAACGCGTAAACTTGAGACTCGAGGTTGTTGAGGCCGAGTTCGCGCAACTGTTGTACTGCGCGCTCTGTCTTGTTCATAGTATTTCTTTATACTACGACTCGGCTCATGTCAAGAGCCGTCAACCCACCGGGGTGACCCGTCGACCCGAGAAACGGCCCCATGGATAGCCGTGCTCGTTGATCTTGCCTCGGTGCCTTTCCTGAGGACCGAGGGCACGCCACGCTCCGAGGCGATTCTCGACCGTCCGTTCCGAACGGATGGGCTATACTCACGACATGGCACTTCCCCGATTCTCAAAGCTCTCCGCCGACCGCAGGCACCGGGTCATCGCCGCCGCAGCCGCCGAGTTCGCGGCGCGGGGGTTCAAGGGCGCGGTGCTCAGCACCATCGCCGACAAGTCGGGCATGGGGAAGACCTCCTTCTACTACTACTTCGCGGACAAGGCCGATCTCTGCGAGACGGTCCTCGACGAGGCGTGGCGGCGGCTCAGCGCGAGCGCGCGAGTCGAGCTCGAGAAGCTGACGGCGGAGACCTTCTGGCCGACCTTCGAGAAGGTGGCTCGGGAGAACCTCGAAATGTGCAGCCGTGAGCCGTGGCTGCTCGCTGCCTCGAAGCTGCTGAACCGAGCGTCGCCCCAGCAGTCTGACGACACCGTGCTGGACGCCTATCAGGAGAAGCGTCGCGCGTGGGAGGCGGCCTACATCAGCCGTGGCCAGGAGCTGGGCGCGATCCGTGACGATGTCCCGACCGATTTGCTGGTGACCATTTCCCTGAGCGCGCGGCAGGCCTCCAACCTCTGGATGCTCGACCGCATCGAGGGGCTGGGCTCCGAGGGAAGCAGCCACCTCGCGCTCCACGTGTTCGAGATCTACCGTTCCCTGCTGTCGCCACCAGCCGCCGGCATCGACCCCCACGACGCCGACGGCGCCGCTCCCGGTGCCGAGCCCCCGCCACGGCGTCACGCCCCCGGAGCGTGATCCCGCGCCAGCGCCGGCTCCAGCCCCTCCCGGCATTCTCCGAAGCACGATTCGGGCGCGCCTGGGCCACTTTTCCACCCCCCCTTGACACGAGAACTTTTCGACCTATCATTCTGAACTATGAGTCCAAACACATAGTCGAACCACCCATGAACTACGGAGGGATGGCCATGAGTTTCCCAAGCGCACTTCGTTGGACCCTGGTTTTCCTGGCTGTGGCGCTGATCGGACTGACGGTGTACGCGCAGGGCACTGCCTCCGTCTCCGGCACGGTCCGCGATGCCGACGGGGTGGCGATCCCCGGGGTCTCGGTCGTGCTGGACAACCTGACGCAGGGCGGACAGCAGTCCGCGGTGGCCGACGGCGAGGGGCGGTACTCGTTCACCGGGCTCGCTCCCGGCAGCTACCGCCTCACGGCGTCACTCGGCGGATTCGAGCCCGGCACAGCCGAGCAGCAGATCGCGGCCGGCCAGTCGGCAGCCCAGGACTTCATCCTCAAGCTGGCGTCGTTCTTCGAGAGCATCACGGTGACCGCCCAGAAGCGCGAGCAGGAGATCCTCGACGTTCCCATGTCGATCACGGCTGTCACCGGCACGAATATCCAGGATCAAGGCGTGACCCAACTGGCAGAGATCGTTGCCACAATCCCCAGCCTCTCGATCGTGGAAACCGGGCCGGGGACCCAGCGCGCTCAGATCCGCGGCATCTCGTCACCGCAGAACCTGCCCACGGTCGGCCTGTACTTCGACGAGATGCCGATCACCGCCGAGGCGGCCGGCGCGGGCCTCGACGTGCGGCTGCTCGACCTCGAGCGGGTCGAGGTGCTGCGTGGACCGCAGGGCACTCTCTACGGAGAGAGCTCGATGGGCGGCACCATCAAGTACGTCACCCGGGACCCACAGCTCGATGAACTCGGCATCGACTTCGACAGCGCGTACGGCACGGTCACCGACGGCGATGCGGCCTACCGCGCGAACGCGGTGGTCAACATCCCGGCGATCGAGGGTAAGCTGGGGTTCCGCGTTCTCGGCGGCTATGAGCACAGCCCGGGGTGGGTGGACTACCCGGCACAGGGCAGGGTGGACGGCAACGAGGGCGACGCCACGACCTTGCGCATCAAGGGGCTGTGGATCGTGAACGACGCCTTCACCGCCTCGCTCATGCTGCAGGGACAGGACAGCGACTACGACGACCAGAACTACGCGGATCCGGACCGSACCGCSCCSTTCGTGCTCCCGCAGCCGCTCCATGAGAAGTCGAAGCTCGCCGACCTGGTGCTCACCTGGGAAACCGACAGCTTCACCCTGCTGAGCTCGACCGGMTACCTCGACCGCGAGAACGAGGGCGCGTACGACTTCACCGCTCTCTACCTGCCGATCTTCGAGCTCTTCGGGTTCCCGCCCGGCACGGTGGACACGGTCGCGCTGACCTTCGGCGGGACCTCCGACCACTGGTCGGAGGAGATCCGTCTCGCCTCCAAGGGCGACGCCCGCTTCAACTGGACGGCAGGCGCCTACTACCGCTACAACGACAGTGAAGGGTACAACCTCTCGGTGACGACGCCCAACCCGCTGCCGTTCGAGGTCTACCAGACCACCGAGTCAGACACCACGCAGCAGTCCGCGGTCTTCGGCGAGATCAGCTACGACTTCTCGAAGAAGGTCGACGCCACCCTGGGACTGCGCTACTTCCACGACAAGCGCGAGCAGTCGAGCTCGGTAGGGCAGTTCGGGCCGCCGGCCGACAATCCGGACCAGAGCGGGACCTTCGACTCGGTCGACCCCCGCCTGGTCTTCTCGTACCGGCCGTCCGATGGAACGCTCCTCTACGCGAGCGCGGCCAAGGGCTTCCGAAGCGGCGGCTTCAACCTCGTCCCGCCCGGCTGCAGCCTACCCACAAACTACGATCCGGAGTCGCTGTGGACCTATGAGCTCGGCTCCAGCGCCAGCATGAAGTCCGGGCGCGTCGTGGTCCAGGGCGCCCTCTACCACAACGACTGGAGCGACATCCAGACGCTGACCCTGTGCCCGGGGACCTTCGTGGCCCTGACCGACAACGTCGGCAAGGCCTCCGGCAACGGCGTCGACCTGCAACTCACGCTGACGCCGGTGCGGGGACTCCAGTTCACGCTCTCCGGCAACTACAACGACTCGCAGTACGACACGACCTCGATCAGCCACTACGAGGGCGATCAGATCGACTATGCCACGCCCTACAACTATGCGGTCGCCGCCGACTGGAGCTTCCTCTGGTGGGAGGGACATCCCGGGCTGCTGCACCTGAGCTACCAGACGACCGGCCCGTTCGACATCAACCTGAGGAACTTCGGCATTGACCCGATGAGCTCTGACGCGATCACCGGCCTCAACGCCCGCCTCGCGATGACGCTGGGAGGCGTGGAATTGTCGCTGTACGGCCAGAACCTGCTCGACGAGAATGGAGCCGTGTCTCCGGCGATCCCGTTGGGCGGGGTTCCGTCGGCAGTGCGGCTACAGCCGATGACGCTCGGCGTGGGCCTCGGCTTCCGGTACTGATCGCCCCGCGGCGGACACCCGGCAACTGATCCGCCGGGTGTCCGTCCGGCGCCGAGCCCCGCGCCGCGCCGGACGAGGCTCCGTAATATGGGGGAGGCGCCGAGATGGGGAAATCCATCCTGTCATTCCTCAGCCGCGACTGGGCCGGCCTGCCGGTGGCAGGGATCGTGGGCCTGCTCGGTGGTGCCTGTGTCGCGACCGGACGGCCGGTGAGCGCAGGCTGGGCGATCGGCGTCGTGATCGTGATCATCGCGGCGCTCCTGGCGATCGGGGCGCTGTGGCACATCGTGCACATGGCTCGCGTCCGCGCCAAGCATCCGCCGCCCGGCAAGCTTGTGGACGTCGGCGGCTACCGGCTCCACGTCCTCGCCGAGGGTGAGGCCCGCGGCAAGCCGGCGGTCGTCTGGATGCCCGGCGGTCACGGGGCCGGCTTCGCCTTCCACCACCTGCACAGGGTCCTGCGTGAGGAGACGCGCTCGATCCTGATCGATCGGCCGGGCACCGGCTGGAGCGACCTAGGACCGTTCCCGCGCACCACGGCGGGCGAGGCGCGCGAGGTGATCGCGGCCTTGCAGGGCGCCGGCGAGGAAGGCTCGTTCGTGCTCGTCGGCCATTCCTTCGGCGGGCTGCTGATGGCGAACGTGGCGCGGCGGTGGCCGGCGCGCGTCGCCGCGCTCGTGATGGCCGACGCGACCCCGCCCGACACGATCATCTACGGGCCCCGCATCCCCGGCCTCAAGCAGATGCGCAGCGGCGCCGTGCTCAACGCGCTGCCGCGCCTGTTCGGGATCCACATGGATTTCGCCGAGAGGAGGCAGAGGCGTCAGGCCTCTCCGGCCTACAAGCGCATCCTCGACCTTTACGAGGAGCGTCTGGGAGAGGCCGCCGCGACGATGCGAGCGGTCGAGGGCGGCACGCGCTCCGCCTGCGCCGGCGCGTCGATCTTCGCCGAGCTGTCGGCAAGCGGTCTCGCCGAGGTCGCGTGGGAGACTGTTGTCTATGAGGGAGACCTCGGAGACCTGCCAGTGCTGCTGGTCGCGCCGGGAGCCATGGAAGACGGCGAGTTCGATGCGGTCGTGATGATGCTCGAGAAGGAGGCCGGAGCCCGAACCGTCGATCGGGAGCGTCTGCGTCGGTTCTACACGCGCTCGCGCGAGCGCTATATGACGATCTCGAGCCGATCACGAAGGGTCTACGCGCCAGCGGGCACCGGCCACAACTTCCCGTACGAGACGCCCGAGTTCCTGGCCGACGTCGTGCGCTCTGTGCTGAAGCCGGCCGGGCCGGAACATCACCGAGGTTCGCTGTCATGACGGTCCGTCAGCCCAACGCTCGACTGGCCGATCTCGCCGACCGTTACTGGCGCTTCTACTGCCACGAGTGGCCGCTGTACGCCGTGCTCGCGGGCGAGGTCACTCCGGACGCGACGCTGTTCCGCGAGGCGCCGGCCGACCACGATCGCCGCGACCGCAGGGCGGGTGAGCTGCTCGCCGAGCTCGACGGCATCGTCCTGGACGGTCTGACGCTCCAGGATCGTGCCACCCACCGACTGCTGCGTCGCGAGCTCGAGAGCATCCGCAGCCTGCACGCGGTCGCGGCGCATCTGCGACCGTCGCTCTACCCGACCGGCCCCCCGATGATGGCGTCGTACTTCGCCAATAGCTCGAGCGTGGACGATGCCGAAACGGCGGAGCGCTACGTCGATCGGCTGGCAAGCGTCCCGGCTTACCTCCGCGATCTGAGGGAAAGCCTCGAGGCGGGCCATGACCAGGGCATCCGCTACCCGCGTCTGGCTCTCGACTCCGCGGCTGCCAGCATCCGCGACGGGGTGGCTGGTCCTGTGGAGGCGCTGGCCTGGTCCGGGCCCTTCAAGCGCTCGCCGGCAGCGGACACAACCTCGGTCCGCCGCCAGGCCGAACATGCGCTTGCGCTGATCCGCGACGAACTCGTCCCCGCGTTCGAGTCCTTCGCCGCGTTCCTTGAGGGTCCGCTCGCCGACGGCGCGCGGGACACCGTCGCCTGCACCGACGCCCCGCTGGGCCGCGAGCTCTACCGCGCCTTGGTGCACGACTTCACGACCACCGACCTGGCACCTGAGGAGATCCACGAGCTCGGCCTCGCCGAGGTCGCGCGGCTGGAATCCGAAATGGAAGCCATCGCGGCCGAGGCCGGCTTCGCCGGCGACCTGCCGGGCTATCGTCACTTCCTCGCTGACGACCGATTCTTCGCGCCGTCGAAGGAGGCACTGCGGGAGCGGCTGGAGGTCCTGTGCAAGCGCATCGACGGCCGCGTCCCGATTTTCTTCGGACGCATCCCTCGCATCACCTACGGTGTCGAGTCGATGCCGGAGGCGGTGGCGAAGCGCCTGCCGCCGGCCTACGCGCAGCCAAACCCCGCCGACCGCTCGGCGCCCGGGATCTTCTGGATCACAAGCCTGCCTGAGCGCTGCCCGAGCCCCATGCACCTGCCGATGGCGCTGCACGAGGCCTGGCCGGGGCACCTCATGCACATCGCGTTGATGCAGGAGGCCGAAGACCTGCCGGCGTTCCGCCGCCACGGCGCGATCCGCTTCCCGGCGTGTGTCGAGGGCTGGGCGATCTACTGCGAGGGCCTCGGCGTCGACATGGGGCTCTATCAGACGCCGGACCAGCACTTCGGGCGCCTCGAGATGGAGATGTGGCGGGCGCTCCGGCTGGTCGTCGACACCGGGATTCACTGGCACTCCTGGAGCCGCGAGCGCGCCATCGACACCATGGCGCAGCACATGGCTTTGCCGCGTCAAACCATCGAGGCCGAGGTCGACCGCTACATCTCCTGGCCGGGCCAGGCCCTCGCCTACCAGATCGGCAATCTCGAGTTCCGCCGTTTGCGGTCCCTCGCCAAGTCCAGGCTTCAGGATCGGTTCAACCTCCGCTCCTTCCACGACGAGCTGCTGGCTGCCGGCCCCGTGAGCCTGCCGGTGTTGGGAGACATCGTCGACGGCTGGATCACGCTCCACGATCCGCACTGCGCCGCCCGCGAGGACCACCATGCGCGTGGCTAGCCCGCACGATCGCTCGAGGGCGATCCACTTCGAGATCCACGGCGACGGCACTCCGCTGCTGCTCGGTTTTCCGATGATGGCCTCTCACGCCGAGACCTTCGGTCAGGAGGGTGCCGCGGTCCTGCGCGGCTACCTCGAGCGACTGACCGATCGCTACCGCGTGCTGCTCGTCGACTACCCGAGCATCGGCAAGAGCGACACGATCCCCCCCGGCGAGCTCACCGCCGACCGCGTCTGCGCCGACCTGCTGGCGGTGGCCGCCAGCGCGGGGTTCGACCGTTTCGCGTACTGGGGGCACTCGTGGGGTGGTGCCGTTGGGCTGCAGCTCGCCTCGCGCACGGAACGCCTGTCGGCGCTGATCTGCAGCGGTTGGCCCCCGCTCGGCGGGCCGTATGCCGAGGTCCTGCAGGGCGCTCGCCTGCAGGTGGCCAATCCCCCTGCATACGCGATGGCGGTGCTGCGCGACCCCGGCCAGTACGCGCAGTGGGTGACCTTCTACGAGAGCATCCAAGGCTGGACCGAGGCGGACGCGGTGGCGCGCTTTGCCTGCCCGCGGCTGGCGGTCTTCGGGTCTGCCGGGGACTCGGACGCCGGCGGCGTGGCGATACCGATCGCATCGCGCATCCGTGCGCACCGGGCGGAGCTCGAAGGGATGGGCTGGACGGTGCGGGAAATCCCCGATCGCGACCACTCGATGTGCCTCGACCCGGCAGCGATCGTGCCGGTCGTGCGCGAGTTCCTTGACGCGGTCGTGCCAGTGACTGAGGCTCTACGACCGGCGGGCCCCCGAGCCGCAAAAGGCAGGAACACGTGATGGAACTCGGGACGCCAGCGCCGAACCCCGCTCCCGCCCGCGAGAAGCTCAGCCGGCGGGTGCTCGGTGCCTACGCCGCCCCGGCGTTCTCCCAGTCGTTCCTGATGGGGCCTGCAATCTCGGTGTTGCAGGGTATCTACGGGAAGTACTTCGGGCTCTCCCTGCAGGAGATCGCGCTGGTTCTCCTGATCGCTCGCGTCTTCAACGGCTTCAGTGACCCCTTGATCGGCTTCCTCTCCGATGCCTACCGTGCGCGCCATGGCTCTCGCAAGCCGTGGCTGATCGGCGGTGCGGTGGTCGCAGTCGTCGCCTGCTGGTTCCTCTACGTCCCGGGGGGCAAGGTCACGATGCTCTCGTTCCTCGCCTGGTTTCTGCTCGCCGACGTCGGCTGGTCGATGTCCGCGGTGCCGTACGCGGCCTGGATGGCGGAGCTCACCGAGGACTACGGCGAGCGCTCGCGGATCGCGAGCTGGCGAGCCCTCGGCACCTACCTCGGGATGGGGGCGTTCTTCGGGATGCCGCTCGCCCTCGGCCCCGTTCTCGGCTCGACCGAGTTCACTCCGGTGACACTGCGCTTCGCCGCGATCTTCGCTGCCGTGGCGCTCCCCCTCACCGCCGCGATCGCCGTGGTCGTCGTCCCGAACGGGGCCGCCCCTGTCCGGCCGGCCGGCAACCCGCTCAAGGGGTCGGTCAGGGCTGTCGCCCGCAACCGGCCGCTCCTGCTGTACGTCGCGATGTTCGCGATCGGAGGCCTGGGCGGTGGCATGGGATGGGGATTGGTGTTCTTCTACATCGACGGTTACCTGGGCCTCGGGCCGAAGCTCTCCGCGTTGTTGATCATCAGCCTGCCCGTGGCCATCCTGGCGACACCCGTGTGGGGCGCCCTGTGCCGCCGCTTCGGCAAGCAGCAGATGTGGGCGGCGGGGTACGCCGGCGCCGGTCTGGTCGCGCTCGGGTACCTCTTCATTTCCCCAGGTCCGCTGGCCGCGATCTGGCTGACGCTGACGCTGCTGCTTCTCAACGCGCTCGTGGTGGTCGAACCGATCGCCGGGCCTGCCGTTCTGGCGGACATCGTCGACTACGGGCGCTGGCGCTTCGGCGCCGACCACGGTGGGATGTACTTCGCGCTCTACGGCATGATCCAGAAAATCAACATCGGTATCGGAGCAGCGATCGGCCTGGCGATCGCCGGCACCTTCGGCTTCGACGCCACGGTTGCGACACAGAGCCCGCGAGGGATGCTCGGCCTGATGCTGGCGTTCTCGGTGCTGCCGGCCGTCTCCTACCTCGTCGCCGCGGTGATGGTCTGGCGCTTCCCGATCACTCGGAAGCGCCAGCAGGCGATCGTTCGGGCGATCGAGCGGCGGGAGCGCCGACTGCAAGGGGATGCCGTCACGGTTGTCACGGGAAGCGCACCGTGAGCGTTGCGACCGCGAGCGCTCGTGCGCTGCTGCGCGGCTGCCTGGTGTGGGACAACCACGGCTGCATGCCGGTGAACCGCCCGCTCGACACGTCGTTCCTGCCGCAGCTCCAGCGCTATCGAGCCGCCGGGTTCGACGCGGTGATGCTCAACGTCGGTTTCGGCGAGATGGGCGTCGAGGAGCACCTTCGCACTCTCGCCAGCATGCGCCGATGGCTGCTCGGGCGGCCCGAGGACTACGTCCTGATCGACACCGTGCACGACATCGAGACGGCGCGAGCGAGCGGACGCCTCGCGGTCGGCTTCGACATCGAGGGCGCCAACGCGATCGCCGACCAGCTGAGCCTGATTCACCTCTACTACGACCTCGGCGTGCGCTGGATGCTGCTCGCCTACAACCGCAACAACCGGGTCGGCGGCGGCTGCCAGGACGAGGACACGGGCCTCACACCCTTTGGCCGCGAGGTGGTCGCGGAGATGGAGCGCGTCGGCATGCAGGTGTGCTGCAGCCACACCGGCCACCGCACCGCCCGCGATGTGCTGGCGGTGGCGACCAAACCGGTGATCTTCTCGCACAGCAACGCCGCGGCGCTGCGCCCTCACCCACGCAACATCCCGGACGACCTGATCCGCGCCTGCGCCGAGACCGGCGGCGTGGTCGGCATCAACGGCCTCGCCACGTTTCTCAGCCCCGGCACCAATCTGTGCGAGGCGTTTGCCCGACACGTCGACCACGTGGTCCAGCTCGTCGGGCCCCAGCACGTGGCGCTCGGGCTGGACTACGTCTTCGACATCGAGGAGCTGAACGAGTACCTCGTGAAGATGCGGCACACCTTCCCGCCGGGACTCGGCTACGAGGACGCAGTGCGGATGGTCGCGCCGGAGCAGCTCGAGGACATCGTCCAGATCCTCCAGTCCTGGGGCTACCAGCGCGCCGACCTGGAGGCGCTGCTCGGCGGCAATCTGCTGCGCCTGGCGCGAGCCGCGTGGAAGCCGTCGCAGGCGCCCACCGGGGCCGACGGTGAACGGTCATGACATCGGTGCCGCCTGGCTCTCGGAGGCCGGGCGACGGACCGCGCATCACGACGGTGCCGGCCGCCGCACCTCGGCGGATCCCCGCGCGCTTCAGGCAGCCACGGCGCGGACGGCACGAAGAATGAACCCGGCCGGCCAGCTCTGGGGCGAGTATGCCGACGCCGGCCGCTCGTTCTCGCGGGCCGCGCGGCTCTGCTTGGTGGCCGGCTTCCTCGTCTGGCTCGGACGCGGCATCCAGGGAGTGCTCTTCAACCTGTACCTGGTCGCGGGCGGGTTCGAGGAGGCCTTCGTGGGCCGGGCTCTCGGCATGGCGGGTCTCGGGCTCGCGACGGCGGCGATCCCGGCCGGCCTCCTCGCCGATCGGCTGGGGCGCCGGCGCTGCCTGATGCTGGGGGTGCTGGTCGAGGCGACCGGGGCGATGGGCCGCGCGTGCCTGCTGCATCCTTCCGGCGTCCTCGCCGCGAGCTTCGTGCTCGGCGTCGGGCAGTCGCTGTTCACGGTCGCAGCTCTACCCTATCTGACCGAGCACTCGACGCCGCGCGAGCGGACGCACCTGTTCAGCGCCGTGCTGTCCGTGAACCTGCTCGCCTGGGTCGTCGGCAGCGCGGCCGCTGGTGTGCTCCCATCTGCGCTGAGGGCAGCCCTCGGCGACACGCTGGCCGGGGAGCACATCGCCTACCGGGGGGTGCTGGTCTTTGCGGCCCTGTGTGCGACAGCGGCGTGGGTTCCCCTCGCCCTGCTCCGCGGCCTGACCGAACGCTCGACACCCAGCCAGCGCGCCGGCGAGCTTCGCGACTCCGCTCGACGGCTGGCTCCGATCGCGCTCAACTTCCTGCTCATCGGCTGCGGCGCCGGGCTGGTCGTCCCATTCATGAACCTCTACTTCAAGGACCGCTTCGGATGCTCGACGGCGCAGATCGGCGCCTTCTTCTCGATCGCGGCGATCGTCACCGCGCTCGCCTCGCTGTGTGCCCCCCTCCTCGCCCGCCGGCTCGGCACGCTGCGTACCGCGCTGCTGTTCGAGCTGCTGTCGCTGCCGTTCCTCCTGACACTCGGCATGGAGACGGCGCTTGCGACCGCGGTGGCCGCCTACTGGCTGCGGACGATGCTCATGAATGCAGGCACGCCGCTCCTCCACAGCTTCATGATGAGCTCGCTGCCGCCCTGGCTACATTCCCGGTCGAGCAGCGTCGTCACCCTGGTCTGGAACATCGGCTGGGCATCGAGTGCCGCAGGCGCGGGAGTGCTGATCCAGCGCTGGGGCTTCGCCACGCCGTTCTTCCTCGCGGCCGGTCTGTACGCCGCGGCGTCGTTCACCTTCTACCTGTCGTTTCGCAGGCTTCCGCAGCCGCCGTCGCAACCGGCCCTGACGGCCGCAGGCCTGGAATCATGAGCCGCCCGATTCGCCGTGCGCCCGAGGTCAAAGGAGGGTTGTCGTGATGAGAGCGAGCGTCTTCGAGGTGCTGCGCGCGGAGGGGCTGAACCGCCTGAGGATCCACCACGACTGGCGGCGAGGCACGTTCTCGCTCTACGCCGCCAGGGAGTGGGATCCGGACACCTCGTTTGCGAGGTACAACACGGCTTTCACGGCCGGGACGTTGGTTCCTTCGCATGGTCGCTCTCTTGACAACGCCGCGGCGAGGGCGGCCTTCGACCGGCACGGGATGACGCCGCACCTCGAGCGGATCCAGGAGCTGATGCGCAAGGGCCGCCACATCCTCCTCGACTGCTACGACCACGAGCGTCTCGACATTCGGTTCGTCAACCACATCCACAGCGACCGGCGAGGCGTCAACAACCGGCGATCCTCCCTGGTCATGGGTGGCATCCGGCGTCATGAGACGGACGAGGCTGAAATCGATGTGTTCATCGACGGCATGAATCTCGGCCGCGGCATGACCTTCAAGAACGTGGCTGCCGGCTTGCCGATGGGCGGCTGCAAGACGACGGTGCAGATGAAGCCGGTCGATCTCGAGGACCTGGACCAGGTCGGCTTCCTCGCCTTCGCGACCGACCGCACTCGCAACACCGCCGGCCCCGACATGGGCTTCCCGCCGGAGCTCGCCGATGCCGTCAACGAGCACTTCTCGCTGCACTTCGTCGGCGGGCCCAAGGGCCCGCTCGGACCCACCGGCACACCGACCGCCCACGGCGTCCACATGGCGGTGCGGCAGGGTGCGCGTCTCCTCTGGGGATCCGAGTCCCTCGCCGGGAAGACCATCGCGGTGCAGGGACTGGGCGCGGTCGGCTCCCCTCTGGCCTCCGCGTACCTCGCGGAAGGCGCGCGGCTGATCGTCTGCGACCGGGACGCCGCGACCATCGAGCGTTTCGTGGCCGCCCATCAGGGCGCCCTGGTGCGGGTCGTCAGCCCCGACCAGATCCTCGGGGTCGAGGCGGAGATCTTCTCGCCCGCGGCGGGCGGCGGCATCCTGACCGGCGACAACATCCCCACGCTGCGCTTCAAGCTGATCATGGGCGGCGCCAACAACGTGCTGCGCGCCTCCAGCCAGGAAGAGGAGATCGAGCTTGCCGAGCAGCTCGCCGAGCGCGGCATCCTCTACCAGATCGACTGGTGGCACAACATCGCCGGAGTGATGGCCGGCTACGAGGAGTACGTCCTCCAGCGCGAGGCCGATCTCGGCCGCCTGCTCGAGAAGGTGGGGCGGCGGTGCGCCGACAGCACCTGGGAGAACCTCAACGAGGCGCGCCGCGAGCAGATCACCCCGACCGAGCGGGCGTATCGCGTCGCAGAGCGCGAGGTGTACGGCGGTCAGGAGCTGTAGCATGAACCAACCGAGCAGAGCTGAGGTCGAGACCCTGCTCGCGCCCTGGGAGGGGCCGTACGGCGGGCTACCGCCATTCGACAAGGCCACCCCCGCCGCGATCGAGCGCGCCTACGAGATCGCCGTTGCCCGCAAGCGCGCCTCGGTGCGCGCCATCGCCACCAACCCAGAGCCGCCGACCTTCGAGAACACCGTCGAGACGCTCGAGGACTCGGGGCGTCAGCTACGCAGGGTCGACTGCCTGCTCCGCGTGTTCAGCGCGACCATGAGTACGGACGACATGCGCGAGGTCGAGAAGCGGCTGGCACCGCTCGCGCCCGCGCTCGAGGACGACATCGCCCACGACGACGCCCTGTTCGCGCGCATCGACGCGGTCCACCGGACGCGGGATGCGGCCGAGCTGACCGCCGAGCAGCAGCGCCTGACGTCGGTGGTGCGCGATCGGCTGCTGCGCCGCGGCGCCTGCCTGCCCGTTGCTGCCCGCCGTCGCCTGACGGAGATCAACAGGCGCATCGCCACGCTGTTTGCGACGTTCAACCAGAACCTGATCGCCGAGCAGGACGAGCAGGTCGTTCTGCTCGATGACGCCGGCGAGCTCGCCGGCCTGCCGTCTGACTGCAGGGCCGCGGCGGCTGCGGCGGCAGAGGCCAGGGGGCGCCCCGGCACCTGGGCGATCGCCAACACCCGCCCTGCGGTTTGGGCGTTCCTGACGCACTCCCCCCACCGCCGGTTGCGCGAGCGCGTGTGGCGCATGTGGAGCTCCCGCGGCGGCAACCCGGGCGAGCGCGACAACCGCCAGGTGATCGCCGAGATCGTGCGCCTGCGCGGTGAAAAGGCCCGCCTGCTCGGCTTCCCGACCTACGCGCACTACGCAACCGCCGACCGCATGGTGCGCACACCCGACACAGCGCTCGACCTGATGATGCGTGTCTGGAAGCCGGTGCTCGCGGCGACGCTGGCGCAGATCGCCGAGCTGCAGGCGCTCGCTGACGCCGAGGGCGCCGATTTCCAGTTGGCGCCGTGGGATCGTCTGTACTACGCGGAGAAGCTGCGGCGATCGCGATTCGGCCTCGACGCGGAAGCCCTCAAGGAGTACCTCGAGCTCGAGGCGGTGCTCGCCGCGATGTTCTGGGCGGCGGAGCGGCTGTACGGCCTTGCCTTCACGCACCTGACCGACGCGACGGTGTGGCACGCGGACGTACGCGCCTACGAGGTGAGCCGCGCGGGAGAGCCGGTCGGCGTCGTCTGGTTCGACCTCCTCCACCGCCGAGGGAAGATGCGTGGGTCGTGGCAGCAGGTGCTGCGCTCGGCGGAGAGGTTCCGCGGGCGCGTCCTGCCGCTGTCGGCCGTGTTCTCGGGCGTGCCCCGGCCTGCGCCCGGCGAGCCCGTCCTGCTGCCGTGGGAGTACGCCAACGTCCTCTTCCACGAGTTCGGCCACGCGCTGCACATGCTCTCGTGCGCTGCGGCTCACCCCTCGCTGGACAGCCAGGCGGTCGAGTGGGACTTCATCGAGCTGCCCTCGCTGCTGAACGAACGGTGGCTGCTGGACCGCGAGCTGCTGCGCCGCTTCGCCCGCCATCACCGCACCGGCGAGCCCATGCCGGAGGAGCTGATCGACGGCATCGAGCAGGCCATCCGGTGCGACCGCACCACCACTCTGACCGTGGACATGCTGGCGCCGGCCATCGCCGACATGCGTCTGCACCTCCTCGCCGACGGCCGCGACGTCGATCCGGTCGCGCTCGAGGCGGAGGTGCTGCGTGAGCTCGAGATGCCGGAGGCCGGCGACCTCATCCTGCGCATGCCGCACGCGTTCCACACCTTCTCCAACGAGTACGCCGCCGGGGTCTACTCCTACCTGTGGGCCGACGTCATGGCGGCGGACGTGGCCGACGCCTTCCTCGAGTCGCCCGGCGGTCTCTGGGACCGCCAGGTGGCGGACCGCTACCTGCGAACCATCCTGTCGGTGGGCGCGAGCGTGCCGGCGGAGGAGGCGTTTCGCGATTTTCGCGGCCGCGACCCCGATCCCCGCGCGCTGTTGCGCCGCTTCGGGCTGGACGCCGCGCGGTGAGCGCCCTTTCGGTTCACTCCCCCACAGTCAAGGCGCTCCTGGCTCCCTGGAGTGGGCCGTTCGGGGGAACTCCACCCTTCGACCGCGCCACACCGTCGGCGATCGAGCGAGCGTACGAGATCGCCATCGAACGCAAGCGTGCCGAGGTCCGAGCGATCGCTGCCAACCCGGCGCCCCCGGACTTCGCCAACACGATTCAGGCGCTCGAGGATGCGGGCCAGGAGCTGCGGCGCGTCGACTGCCTCTTCAGGGTGCTCGCGAAGACCATGAGCTCCGGC
>PQAJ01000106.1 GCA_003105185.1 Holophagae bacterium | reverse complement strand
CCCACCGCGCGGTTGAGGGTGAGGTCGTCGGTGCCGTCGAGCACCGGGACCTCGAGGCCGATCTTCGGGATCCGGAGGATCGCGAGCGGCGCCGCGAAGTCGTGGTTCAGGCTCTCCCGGTACTTCTCGATCCGGCCCTGGGCCCACAGCGTGGTGTCGACCGGCAGCGCGACGGGCAAGGCGCGGGTCGGGCCTGGCTCGGCCGTCGGCAAGGGGGGCGGCGCAGCACGGGCAGCCTCACGCGCCGTCTCGAAGTCTCGCATCGCCATGCGCGAGCCGAGCGCTCGGTGTACCAGCGAGGCAATGAAGACTCCGATCAGCACCAGGCCGAGGCCGATCAGCGCCCACTGCAGCCCGCGGAGCATCCGGCTCATGTCACCTACTTGATCGCGAATTGGTAGCGCAGGATCCAGATGTTGGCATAGCCCGAGTCCTCCACCCGCGAGTGGACCCAGTTGAACTGGAGCTTCGAGGTGGAGTTGGGGTACCAGTTGATGCCGGCGGTCAGATCGCGGACCATCCCGCCATCGACAGTGCCGTCGGTCAGATCGACGGTTGAGTACCTGGCGGCGAGCTCCCAGACGCCGCCATTCGCCGCCTTGAACGGGTTGCCGCCGCGATAGTTCTGCTCGGGACGCACCCGGCCCCAGACGCCGAACAGGTCGTCCCAGGGGCGCGACTGGCCGGTCAGGAAGGTGCCGGCTTGGAGGGCGATGCCGCCGAAGTGTGGGTCACCCGTCTCGGGAGAGTCGAGCCTCGACTGGATCCACTCGGCCTGCGCCCACGAGCTGCCGCCCTTCCAGGCCGCCTCGAGGCCGAGCAGGTTGTTGGTGTAGGTCGGGATGTCACCGGTGTCGGCAAAGTTCTCGACGAAGCGCGCCTCCGGGCGTGCCTGGAAGCGCTCGGCGTCTCCGGTGGGGCTCCGCGAGCTGATCGACAGCCCGAGGTGGAGCATCCGGCGGCCCTCGTTGTACCGCACCGGCTGGTAGCCGAGGCGGCCTGACAGCGACAGCAGCGAGCTCGAGGCGTTGTCGCTGGTCTCGCGGCCCCAGGAAAACGCGCCGGCTGCCCAGGTGAAGCGACGGTTGCTGGATGCGTCGTAGACCATGGCGCCGAGGTTGTTGCCGGGGCCGATGGCCTCGATCGGCAGCGAGACCTCGGCGAAGGTGGTGTCGAAAGAGCTGACGTTCTTCTCGAGGCTGAACGGCTCTTGGAAATAGCCATAGCGGAACTTGCCGAGCAGGTGCCCCCAGATTTCAAGCCCGCCTTTCCGGCCCTCGAGGTAGGCGGTCTTCACACCGGCGTCCGCTGCGAAGTCAAACTCGACCCGGAAGTACATCGTCCCCAAGATGCCCTCGCCGAACAGTCGGAGCCGGCGGAAGTCGGCGGTGTCGGGCAGCTCGCCGAGGCTGGCCTCGAGCTGATCTGACGGAGTGGCCAGGGTGCCGTCGGCCTGGAACCGGAAGCCGAGGCGGAAGCGGAGCTTGTCGTCGAAGAACGAGTACCGGGTGATGCCGAGCAGGCTCTGCTCGAAGCGATCCCACTTGTCCTTGACGGGCTCGTAGTCGATGTCCAGGGGATCCCGGTATCGGATGCGGTCCGACGACGCGTCCTCGTCTTCTTCAGGGACAGCCTCCACTCTCGTCTCCGGCTCGCCTGGCGGCTGCGAGGTATCGGCTGCCTCGGGCTCGGCCGACGGTGTCGGGACCGGAGAGGGGACCGCGGGGGGAACCGGCGGGGGCTCCGCTTGGGGGGAAGGTTGCGTCGGGTCGACCTGAGCCCCAACGGATGGCACGACGACCAGCAGGAAGAAGACTGCTGTCAGGCCAGCGGCCATCGAGCAGGCTCCTGCGGCGAACCCACGGCGTGCGGATCTCATGTTGGCCACGTGCAGAGAATACAGCACTGGTGGCTCGGTTTCCGCTCGAGCACGGGCTCGGGACCGAGATTCCTCGGCGAGCGCTGCATGCGCCCCGTCCGAGCGAGTCGCGGCGCAGCAGGGCCCGAGATCAGCAGATGGCAGCCGCGGCCGGGAGCGTCGAGCAGCGCCAGCTTCAACCCCCGGAGACCG
The DNA here is from genome assembly GCA_003105185.1 of Holophagae bacterium. GTDB lineage: Bacteria > Acidobacteriota > Thermoanaerobaculia > Thermoanaerobaculales > Sulfomarinibacteraceae > FEB-10. The sequence goes on along the minus strand of PQAJ01000106.1, from coordinate 24,487 downwards.
GGTCCTCCGCCTCGGCGCACGGCGGCGTCGCGTCGTCGGGGTCGTCGAGGAAGCCGGGGGGCAGCACCACCCTCTGGGTACCCGCCCGCTTGCCGCGACGCATCTCGTGGGCGTTCGCGGGGTACGGCTCGTCCCGATCGATGTCGGCGAGCGCGAGCTCCAGCTCGGCCAGCGTCTCAACCTTCATCAGCCGCTCGCGCAGCGGCGCCGTGTTGCGGAAGCCCCGGGTGTACCAGCCGGCGTGCTTGCGGAAGGCGAGCATCGATTCCCGCTCGGCCTGGTACCAGTCGATCAGCAGCCGGGCGTGCTCGAGCATCACGGCCACCACCTCGCCGAAGGTCGGCCCGGGCTGCGGCGGGCGGCCGGCGAAGAGGTCGGCGAGGTCCCGGAACAGCCACGGTCGGCCGAGACAGCCGCGGCCGATGACGACGCCGTCGCAGCCGGTGGTGCGCATCATGCGGAGGGCGTCGGCGGCCTGCCAGATGTCGCCGTTGCCGAGCACCGGGATGGTGGTCACCAGCTGCTTGAGCTCGGCGATCGCCTCCCAGCGCGCCTGCCCGTCGTAGAGCTGAGCGGCGGTTCGCGCGTGCAGGCAGACCGCCGCGCAGCCCTCCCCCTCAGCGATGCGTCCGGTGTCGTGGAAGGTGGTCAGCCGCTCGTCGATGCCGATCCGGAACTTGACGGTGACCGGCGTCGGCCCGGCGTTGGACACCGCCGCCCGGATGATGTCGCGCAGCAGACGGGGCCTGGCCGGAATCGCCGAGCCGCCGCCGCGCCGGGTCACCTTTCGGACCGGGCAGCCGAAGTTGAGGTCGACGTGGTCGACCCGGCCCTCGCCGACGAGCCAGCTCACCGCTTCACCAACGTAGTGCGGATCGACGCCGTAGAGCTGCAGGCTGCGCGGGGATTCGCCGGGGCCGAAGTCGGCGAGCTTGTGCGCCTTCCGCGCGCCCTCGACGAGCGCCCGCGCGGTGACCATCTCGGAGACATAAAGCGCCGCCCCGAAGCGCCGGCACAGTGCCCGGAACGGGTAGTTCGTCACCCCGGCCATGGGCGCCAGCACGACCGGCGGTGACACCACGAGCGGGCCGATCGAGATCGCCGGCGGGTGGTGCTGCGTGGTGGGTTCCAAGCCTGGCTCCTGAAGCGAGCGCGCCGCCCGAGGGGCGGCGCGATTCCGTCACACGCTCCTCGGCGCAGCCGCTACTTGAGCAGCTGCTGGAGGTAGGTCAGCGTCAGGACGACGCCGAACCCGGACGCGCCTTTGGGATGGCCGTTGTGCTCCTTCTCGGCATAGGCGACGCCGGCGATGTCGACGTGCGCCCAGGCCACCTTGTCCGGGACGAACTGCTTGAGGAAGGTCCCGGCGGTGACCGCCCCGCCCCAGCGGCTGCCGGTGTTCTTGAGGTCTGCCCAGTCGCTCTTGAGGTAGCTCAGGTACTCCTCGTAGAGCGGCAGCGGCCACACCCGCTCGCCGACCTGCTCGCCGATGTCCCGCAGCGTCGCGATCAACGGCTCGTCGTTACCCATGATGCCCGCGGCCTCGTGCCCGAGCGCCACGACGCAGGAGCCGGTGAGAGTCGCGAAGTCGAGCACGACGTCGGGGTTGAAGTGCTCGGCATAGTGCAGGGCGTCCGCGAGCAGCAGCCGGCCCTCGGCATCGGTGTTGTCGACCTCGACCGTCTTGCCGTTGGCCATGGTCAGGATGTCGCCGGGCTTGAGGGCCTTGCCCGAGGGCAGGTTCTCGGCGGTCGGCACCAGGCCGACGACCTTCAGCGGCAGCTGGAGCTCGGCCACCGCCCGCATCACGCCGAGCACCGTGGCAGCGCCGGCCATGTCGAACTTCATGGCCTCCATGCCCTGGGCGGGCTTGATCGAGATGCCGCCGCTGTCGAAGGTGATGCCCTTGCCGATGAGGACGATCGACTTCTTGGGCTTCTTGGGCCGGTGCTCGATGACGATCAGCCGCGGCTCCTGCTCCGAGCCCTGGCCGACGCCGAGGATGCCACCCATCTTTTCCTTCTGCAGCGCCTGCTTGCCGAGCACGGTGACCCGCAGCCCGGCCACCCCGTCCGCGATCTCCTTGGCGGCCACCGCCAGCGTCTCGGGGGTGAGGTCGTTGCCGGGCCGGTTGGCGAGGTCGCGCGCGATCTGGACCGAGGTGCGCAGCATGCGCACCGTGTCGAGCCGCGCCTCGAGCTGCGCCTCGGTCTCGCCCGCGAGTGGGATGATGTGCATCCCATCGATCTTGTCGAACTCGTTCTTCTTCGACTTGAAGTTGTCAAAGGTGTAGTCGGCCAGCGAGGCCTCGCGCAGTGCGAACAGCCGCGACTCCTCGGCCGACAGGCCGCTCACGCGAACCGGAATGCCGAGGCCGATCTGGTACTCGCGGTTCTTGGTGGCCTGGCGCATGACCGTGGCCAGCGCCTTCCGCAGCTTGGCGTGAGTGAGGCACTTCTCGTCGCCGACGCCGACAAAGGTCATCCGCCGCGCGAACGGCAGCGGACACTCGGCCGAGATCAGCTCTCCTTCCTCGCCCCGGGGTTCGAGCGCTTTCTCTTTTGCGTTGAGAGACTTGCGGTCCTTCGCGGGGAACTCGAGGTTGGCGATGGGGTCGCCGCCTGAGCACTGGAAGATGTACACGCAATCGAGCGGTTCCTCGGGTGCTGTTCGGTATTGGTACAGGTCAGCCATGAGGTTCGTCGACCCTCCCTCGTTCGATTCGGGCGGTGATTCTAGCACATCTCACCCTTCTCAACTAAGTCTTTAGGAACGTGTGCTTTAGGAGATCAGAGAAGGGATCGCCAGGGGTGCCTGCGGCACGTCGACGCGCCGCTTGCGGGGCGGCGCCGGCAGCCGGCGATCGCGGGGGCCGTCAGCCGCCCGCGCCACCGTCGCGCCAGGCTGCGATAGCGGCCGCGAACAAGCCCGCCGTCTCGGCGTCGAAGGCGGTGAGCCGGACGTCGCGCAGAGAAGTCTCCGGGTGCTCCGCGAGCCAGCGACGGACCTCGTCGACGATCACCCGCGTGCCGTCGCGCTTCGGGTAGCCGAAGATCCCGGTCGAGATCGCCGGCAGCGCCAGCGAGTGAACAGCCAATCGCGTCGCCTCGACGAGGCTCGAGCGCACCGCCGAGCGCAGCTTGAGCTCCTCATCGCCCTCCCCCCAGCGGGGGCCCACGGCGTGGATCACCCAGCGGCACGGCAGGGCGCCGGCGCCGGTCGTGGCAGCGCCCCCCACCGGCACCGGTGCCAGGCGGTCCGACTCCTCTTGGATGACCGCCCCGCCGCGGCGGACGATGGCGCCAGCGAGACCGCCGCCGTGGGCCAGCGCGCTGTTGGCGGCGTTGACGATGGCGTCGACCTGCAGCTCCGTGAGGTCGCCGAGAACCGCGGAGACGGTGCAGCCGGCCACGGTGCGGCTCTCGAGGGTTCGCGGGTTCATGCTGCCTCCACACGGATTCTAACCTTCCCTCGTACACTGGGCCGGTGCGAACCCTGACCTGGACGCCCGACGCACCCCCCGCGGAGCGCCTGCGCGCGCTGACTGCCGAGGCCGCGACTCCGGGAATCCTGGTAGTGCGTTTCCGGGATGCGGTGGCCAGCGGCGCGCTGCCGTGGGAATCGGTCGAGCCGTGGCTCCGGTCGCGCGCCGTGACGGTTGCGGACGTCGGCGGGCGGCTCGCCGGCGGCGCGCTCGAGGTGGTCCTGTGCAGCGACTTGATATTCGTGCGCGACGGCGCGTCGCTCGACCTCCCCGCCCTCGACAGCCCGCCGGGCGCCGGCCTGCTGTGGGCGGCGGTGCGCGCCGGTCACGGCGCGCTGGCCCGGGTCCTGCTCGACGGCGGGAGCATGTCGGCGCAGGAGGCGGTGCAGGTCGGCCTCGCCCACCAGCTGGTGGTTGCCGACGCAGACCTGCCGCTGCCCGATCCTGTCTCGATCGCGGCGCTGACCGCGGCGCGCGACCTGATGCGCAGCCGAGCCGACGGCAGCGCGGGGCGCGCCCTTGAGCTAGCCACCTTCCGGCTGCTGTTTGCGGCCGGCGATCCGGAGGAGGGGGCGCGGGCCTTTCTCGAGCGGCGGGCGCCGCGATTCGAGGCCGAACCCGGAAGCGGGCGCGGGCGAGGAGAGTAGACCAGGATCGTTCCGTCGGAAGCGGGCGCGGATCCGGCTCCGCCTGCGGCTTCGCCGTGACGAGAGCGGAAGTGGGAGAGGAACCTGACCCCTTGACCCTCACTCCTGGCCGGGTGGAGGCGGTACCCTGTGCGGGAGGAGGACACCATGGCGCTGGCCAGCATGACCGGGTTCGGACGGGCGCGCGGCACCCTCTCCGCGAGATTTTCGGCGTCGGTCGTCATCCGATCGGTCAACCACCGCTACCTCGACGTCCAGGTGCGGACCAACCTCCGCGAGGAGACTCCCGAGCTCGAGGCGGCGGTGCGTTCAGTCGTGTCGGAGGCCGTCGACCGCGGCCGGGTGACCGTCCAGCTCACCCTCGAGCGGACCGAGCCGGCCGCCACCGCCGTCATGGTTGACGGCCGGGCGGTCATCAGCGCCCTGGCGCAGCTTCGGCGCCTGGAGGAGGAGCAGGGGGGGCCGCAGACGGTCGAGCTCCGCGACGTCCTGTCGCTGCCCGGTCTGGTCACGGTGACCGGCGCCGATACCTTGCTCGAGGCCGACGAGGTCGAGGCCCTGGAGGCGGTGGTGCGGGACGCCACCCGCCAGTTCATGGCGATGCGGCTCGAGGAGGGTGCGCGGCTGCGCGGCCAGCTCGCCGGCGAGCTCGAGCGCTTGACCGCGTTCCTCGACGCGCTGGAGCCCGAGCTGGGGGATGTCCGGGAGCGCCTGCTGCAGCGGCTCAAGGAGCGCATCGAGCGCATGGTGGGCACCGAGGTGGCGGTCGATCCGGAGCGGCTGGTTCAGGAAGCGGCCATCCTCGCCGACCGTGCCGACGTCTCCGAGGAGGTGGTCCGGCTGCGCTCCCATTTCGGTGCCTTCGCCGACCGGCTGTCCAAGGGCGGCGCGGTCGGCCGCACGCTTGACTTCCTGTGCCAGGAAATCCACCGCGAGCTCAACACCCTCGGATCCAAGTGTCGGGAGGTCGGGATGGCGGAGCGGGTGGTCGAGGCCAAGACCGCCACCGAGCGGCTGCGCGAGCAGGTGCAGAATCTCGAGTGAACGGGCCGACGACCCGACGACCGCGACCGATCTTGGGAAGCGACGGGATCCTGAGCGAACCGAAGTCGACCCGCGTCCTCCTCAGCTGAGGACGATCAGCAGCGAGGTCGCGACGATGAAGTAGAGGGTGAGGGCGAGCGAGTCGTTGATCGTCGACACGAGCGGGCCCGAGGCGACCGCCGGATCGATCTTGACGAGGTCGAGCACCAGCGGCATCGCGGCGCCGAGCAGGCTCGCGGTTGACATCGCGATCGCCATGGCCAGGCCGAGGGCGAAGCCGATCACGGGGTCGTGCCCGAACACCAGTGCGAGCCCGGACGCGGTCGCGCCGCACACGGTGCCCATCAGCATGGCGACGAGAAGCTCGCGCAACACATGACGCAGGAACCGCCCGCGCGGCAAGGTGTCGAGCGCCAGCCGGCGCACCGTGGTGGTCGCGGACTGGAGTGAGGTGTTGCCGGCCATCGCCATGATCGAGGCGGTGAACACCGACATCTGCTCGTAGAGGTGGACCTGTCCCTTGGCGAACTGGAGCACCGCGGTCGACAGCTGGGTGCCGGCGAGACAGAGCAGCAGCCAGGGCAGCCGGTAGCGGGCGACATGCAGGATCGACTCCGACTCCTCCTCCATCGCCGAGGAGCCGGCCATCTTGTAGATGTCCTCGGTCGCCTCCTCCTCGATGACGTCGAGGACGTCGTCGACGGTGACCGCGCCAAGCAGGCGGCCCTCGGCGTCGACCACCGGGATGGCCATGAAGTCGTACTTGTCGACGAGGTCGGCGACCTCCTCCTGGTCGGCGTCGACCGGGACCGAGATGACGTCCGAGCTCATGATCTGGCCGAGCTGAGCCGACGGGTGGGCGGTGACCAGGCGCCGCAGGCGCACGAACCCGAGCAGCCGGCGCGTCGAGTCGACCACGTAGAGCGAGGCGGTCACGGTGTCGGGATCGATGGAGCGGAGGTGGGCGATGGCGTCGTCGACCGTGGCGGTGGGCTCGAGGGCCACCACCTCGGGGTTCATGATGCCGCCCGCGGTGTCCTCGGGGTAGCGCAGGAGGTGGCGCAGCACCTGCTCGTCCTCGTCGGCGATGTACTGCAGCACCTGCTCCGAGTCGGCGACCTCGAGCTCGCCGATGAGGTCGGCCGCCTCGTCGGCCGGCATCGTTTCGGCGATCCGCGCCAGGCGCTCGTGATCGAGATCCTCCACGAGCTCGGCGCGGATCGACACCGTCGTGTCGTCGAGCACGGTGCCTGCGGCCTCGTGGTCGAGGGCGGCCAGGACGCGCTGCCGGTCCTCGACGTCCAGCAGGTCGAGCCAGTCGGCGATGTCCTCCGGCCGCACCAGGCGCAGGAAGATGCGGAGCGAATCCTCCTCGCCCTCGCGCAGTAGCGCGTGCACTTCGTCGACGAGTGCGCCTTCGCTGTCCTCTTCCGTCATCAATCCTCCGGCCGGTCAGTGTACATCAAGAGGGGATAGGGGTTAGGGGTCAGCGTAACCGCCCGCTTCCGCTTCCGTGCCCGATCGTGGACATGATGCAGCCGGCACTCTTCCCGATGCCGGCCAGCGACAGACAGAGCGGGCTCTTCTGGCCGTCGGCTCGGCGGCCATAAGGGCAGGCGAGGCCTCCAGCGCGTTGAGGGTAGGACCAGTATCATGTGGTGGCGTGGGCAGGGCATCACCCCCGGGAAGGTGGCTTCAACGTGAGCTCGTCGTCGTTTCGTCGGGCAACCCGGACTGCGTAGAGATTCCTCGATGATGTCCACCGACACCTCGATCCGCAGAGCCGCGGTGACGGTGTCTGTTCTCTCCGGCTTCATCACACCCTTCATGGGTTCGGCCGTGAACGTCGCTCTGCCGGCCATCGCCAAGAACTTCGGCCTGGACATGGTTGAGATCAACTGGGTCGCCACCGCGTACCTGCTGGCCGCTGGCATGTTCCTGCTGCCGTTCGGGAGGCTGGCGGACATCTACGGCAGGAAGAGGGTCTTCGTATTGGGCATGCTGCTGTACGCGGTGACGTCGGCACTGGCGGCATCCGCGACAGGCGGCTCCTTTTTCATCATGTGCCGGGGCCTGCAGGGCGTGGCCGGAGCCATGGTGTTCGGCACCGGCATGGCGATACTCTCCAGCGTGTACGGCCCGGGTGAAAGGGGCAAGGTGCTCGGGCTGAACGTGGCGGCGGTGTACATCGGCTTGAGCGTGGGTCCGCCCGTGGGCGGCCTCCTCACCCAATCCCTGGGCTGGCGCGTGATCTTCTGGATGATGGTGCCGCTGAGCCTGGCCGTGGCCGGCATCGCTTGGAGGGGGTTGCAGGGCGAGTTCGCTGGTGCGAGAGGGGAGAAGTTCGACGCGCCCGGCATGGTCTTGTACGCGTCGGCCCTGCTCATGCTGCTGCTCGGCTTCTCGAAGCTCCCTCACACGGCCGGCCTCGTTCTGGCCGTGGTCGGAGTTCTCTGCCTGCTCTTGTTCTTCCATCACGAGCTGCGCACGCCGACGCCACTGCTGGACCTGCGGCTGCTCCTGAACAACCGGGTGTTCCTCTTCTCGAACCTCGCGGCGCTGGCCAACTACGGTGCCACCGCGGCGGTCGGCTTCCTGCTCAGCCTGTACCTGCAGTACATCCACAGTCTGAGCCCGCGCGACGCAGGCCTGGTCTTGATGATTCAGCCCCTGGTGATGGCGGCTCTGTCGCCGTTCGCGGGCAGGATTTCAGACCGGGTCGAGGCCCGGCTGGTGGCATCGTTCGGTATGGGCTTGAGCGTGGCCGGGTTGAGCATGCTGTTCTTCCTGCAGGCCTCCGCGACCTCGTTGGAGTACGTGGCCGTCTGTCTGGTGGTGCTGGGCACTGGCTTCGCCCTCTTCTCCTCGCCCAACACCAATGCGGTGATGGGATCGGTCGAGCGGCGCGACATGGGGGTGGCGTCGGCCACCCTGGGCACCATGCGGTTGGTCGGACAGATGATGAGCATGGCGCTGACTCTGGCCGTGATGGCGGCTCTGATGCACGGTGAGAAGACCACGCCGGCGGTCTTCCCGCGTTTCATGCTGAGCCTGCGAGCCACGTTCGGGATCTCTGCGGCCCTCTGCCTTGCGGGCGTTTTCGCGTCACTGGCGCGGGGGAGTCACCTGAAGAGAGCCTGAACCGCGAGAGCGTGCACGCGGACAGAGCGCCGGCGCAACCTATCGTTTGAAGAACCCCGACGCGGCCTTGCCGCCGCCCTCCTGGAGCCGCTGGTTGAGCTCGCGGATGCGCTCGTTGAGCAGATTGATCTTCTGCTGCGCCTCCTCGCGGATTCGCATCGACTCGGACTCGGAGGCTTCCAGCTTGCGCTGCCACTGCTCGGTGCTTTCGGAGCTCTCCATGAGTGAGGCGCGAAGCTCGGCGATCTCGTGCTCGAGGTCGCGCATCTGCTCGTCCTTCTCGGCGAGCTTGAGGCGGTGGCGCTCTTCGGCCTCTTCGTACAGCTTCTTGGTTTCGAGAAGCTCGGTGATCTGGGAGAAATCGGCAGGTGACGGGGACATGTCTCCCTCCCGGAAGCGGTCCTCGATTCTTGGGAACATCTTGCGCAGCCGCAGCGACAGGTCATCCGGATCGAGCGAGGCGCGTACCGCCTGCTCGTAGGTGATGACGTCGTGGGCGAGCAGGGCGATCAGCGACTGGTTCATGGTCTGCATGCGGTAGTAGCTCACCGAGCTCTCCATCTCCTCGGTGATCTCCTTGATCTCACCGAGCTCGATGTGCTTCTGGATCTTCGGCGAGTTGATCATGATCTCGCAGGCGGGCAGCCGCTCCGTTCCCTCCTTGCGCTCGACGAGCTGCATCGAGACGATGGCCCGCAGCACCAGCGCGAGCTGGCCGCGGACCTGGTCCTGCTGGTCGGACGGGAACGAGTCGATGATCCGGTCGACGGTCTGCGGCGCCGAGTTGGTGTGCAGGGTGGAGAACACCAAGTGACCGGTCTCGGCCGCGGTCATCACCGTGGACATTGTCTCGAGGTCGCGCATCTCGCCCACCATGACCACATCGGGGTCCTGGCGGACGCAGTTGCGGAGCGCCTCCTTGAAGGTCGGCGTGTCGGTGCCCACCTCGCGCTGCGAGATCGTGGCCTTGTCGTCGGTGAAAAGGAACTCGATCGGGTCCTCGATCGTCACCACGTGGCAGGCCCGCGTCTGCGAGATCCTCCGCAGCAGCGCGGCGAGCGTGGTCGACTTCCCGGACCCTGTCGGCCCGGTCACCAGCACAAGCCCGGCCGGGTAGTCGGTGAAGGTCTCGATGACGTCGGGGAGGTTGAGCGACCCGACGTCCTGGATCTCGAAAGGCACCCGGCGGAAGACGGCGGCGATCGTGCCCCGCTGCAGGTACATGTTGCAGCGGAACCTGGCCACCCCGGGGACGCCGTAGCCGAGGTCCACTGCCTGTGACTGTTCGAACTTGCGCTGCTGGGCCGGGGTGAGGATCGAGAAGAGCATCTCCTCGACCTCTTTCGGCTTGATCGGTTTGGCCTTGATCGGAATCAACCGCCCCTGGATGCGCAGGAGCGGGGGGCGCATCGGCTTGAGGTGCAGGTCCGAAGCGCCCTTCTTCGTCATGAACATCAGGAGTTCACGAAGCTCCACGTGGCTGTTCTCCTCGCTACCGAATGTAACACGAGCATCTGAAATAAATACGATGTGCCACGGTGACAGGGATCAATCGGGAGCGGGCTCGGCGGGGCACGGCGGCGGATCGAACGCAGCCGCCGCTGCTGCCGCGGGAGCTCGCCATCGATGCCGCGGGTCGGCCGCGCGGCGGGGAACTCCGGGGACGCCGGGGCGTACCTCTCCCCGCCGGCCGACCGCTGCCGCCCGGCGCGCCGGTTGCGACGATCGGAAGGCCTGGCGCATCGTGGGGGAGTGATGACGGACGCATCCGGGTTCTTCGCCGAGGTGGATGACCTGGTGCTGGCGCGAGCGCGGCGGGGCGACCAGGACGCGCTCGCGCTGCTGTACGCCACCTTCGCCCGTTCGGTTTACACCCTCGGCTGCCGTTTGACCGGCGCGGCTGAGTCCGGCGAGGACATCCTGCAGGAGACCTTCCTCGAGTTGCTGCGCAGCCTCCCCTCGTACCGTGGCGACGGGGCGTTCGGGAGCTGGCTGCGCCGCATCGTGGTGTCGAAGGTCCTGATGCGGAGGCGGCGAGCGCGCGTCCGCGGCGTGGAGGAGCACCGCGAGTTCTCGGACGCCGCCGGGGCCTGGACGCCGGCGCCGGAGCGCCGGTGGCAGCTCGCCTTCGACCTCGAGCGGGCGCTGGCCCGCCTGCCCGAGGCGGCACGGGTGGTGGTCTGGCTGCACGACGTCGAGGGCCTGACCCACGCCGAGATCGCCGAGGCGTTCGGCAGGAGCGAGAGCTTCTCCAAGTCGCAGCTGGCGCGCGCTCACGACCGGCTGCGACAGTGGCTGGTTCCAGAACGGAGCATCGAACATGCACCTGACAACCGAAGATCTGCTGGCGCTGCGCGACGGTGAGGGCGCGCCCGAGCACCGGCGCCACCTGCTGCAGTGCCCGGAGTGTGGCCGCCGGTTGGAGAGCATGGGCGAGCTGAGGTCGGAGCTGCGGGGCCTGCCCGCGCTCGAGCCGCCGGTCGGCGCCTGGGAGCGGATTCTCGCCGTGCAGAGGCGGCAGCAGCGTGCCCGACGCGTGCTGGTCTGGGCGGCTGCCGCGGCGGCGCTGCTGGTGATGGCGGTGACGGCGGGGCTGGTCCTCCGGCCGGAGGCGACCACGCCATCACGATTCCCCGATGCCCGATTCAACGACATCGCCGACTTGATGAACGCGTCTCGCGAGCTCGAGATGGTGCTGCGGTCGCCCTCGCTGCGCTCGCCGGTGTTGCGGCCGGCCGAGGCGGCGCGGATCGTCGCGCTGGAGGATCAGCTCGCGCTCATCGATACCCAGCTCGTCACCGCCGGGGATGGCCTGCCCCGCAGCAGCGCGCTCGTTCTGTGGAGTGATCGCGTGGAGCTGCTCGACGAGCTCGTCCGCGCCCGCGGCCGCTTCGCCGGTGAGGGCAAGTTCCGGCATGCCACCGACCTCTGACGACAGTGAAAGGAGATCACCGTGAAAAGGAAGATCTGGCTCGAAGTGGTGATGATGGCAGCCCTGCCCGTGTGGGCCCTCGCCGGCCCGCAGGAGCACGAGGGCTCGGACCAGACGCTCGAGAAGGCGCACAAGGACCTGCAGAAGGCGATCGAGACGATCCGCATCTACCACCTGGGTGACCCCGACGAGGGGGTGCACGCCATGGTGGCGCCGGCCGACGAGGCCCTGCTCGAGCTCCGCCGGCCGAGGATGGGCATCCTGGTGGACTCCAGTGACGGCAGCGGCGACCAGCCTGCGGGCGCCATCGTGGTGGGGGTGACCCCCGGCGGCCCGGCGGATGAGGCCGGCCTCGAGGCCGGGGACGTGATCACCCACGTCGACGGGGTTGCGCTCGCCGGGCAGGACGGCCGCCCGCACGAGGTCCTGATCCGGCAGCTCGTGTCAAAGGGCGAGGGCGACGCGGTGGCTGTTGATTACTTGCGCGACGGTGAGAAACGCTCGGTCACGGTCACCTTGCAGGGCCTCGAGATGGACGTGCTCAAGCTGCGCGGCCCGGCGGCCTGGTTTTCCGGAGAGGGGTTGGAAGCGCCGGTGGGCGAGGGCGACCGCGAGATGGCGTGGTTCTTCCCCAGCGGCTGGCTCGACATGGAGCTGGTCTCCGTGAACGCCGAGCTCGGCGAGTACTTCGGAACCGACGAGGGCGTGCTCGTGGTGCGGGGGCCGTCGAGCCGCGAGCTCGGGCTGCGTGGCGGTGACGTCATCCTGAGCATCGACGAGCGGGCCGTGAAGAGCCCGACCCACGCGATGCGGATCCTGCGCAGCTACGAGCCGGAGGAGCGCCTGTCGATCGAGATCATGCGCCACGGCCGGCGCGAGACCGTCGAGGGCAGCGTCCCGGAGCAGCGGGTGCCGATCCTCGAGGGCCCGCCGCACGATGAGTGAGGGCTCAGCCGCCCGGCGGGTCGGACGGCGCGCGGGTATGATGGCAGGGTGAAGATCTACACCAGGACCGGGGACGGCGGCGAGACCTCGCTGCTGAGCGGCGGCCGGGTCGCCAAGGACCACCCCCGGATCGAGGTCTACGGCACCCTCGACGAGCTCAACTCGCTGCTCGGCCTGCTGCTGACCGAGCCGGTCCCGGAGGCCGCCGCCGCCGAGCTCGAGCGGGTCCAGAGCGCGCTGTTCTCGATGGGGGCGGCCCTTGCCGATGCCGAGGGGCGCTTCGCACGCGACCCGTCCGAGTGGGCGGCCGGACCGATCGAGCGCTGGATCGACGGCATGGAGGGCGAGCTCGAGAAGCTGAAGAGCTTCGTCCTGCCGGGCGGCTGCCGGGCGGCCGCCATCGCCCACGTGGCGCGGACCGTCTGCCGGCGCGCCGAGCGCTGCGCGACCGCTGCCGGCCGGGAGCCCGGGGGAATCCCGGAAGGCGTCCTCGTCTACCTCAACCGTCTCTCCGACGGCCTCTTCGTGCTCTCCCGCTGGCTCAACGCCCGGGTCGGCGTGGCCGAGCGGCGGTGGCCGGCCGCCTCCGGGCCAAAGTCCGGTCGCAAGAAGGGTTGACAGCCAACCGGGTGCAGCTCTTCGAGGCTGCGAGAGCTCTCCCTGGGCGGGCGCGGGGCCCATCGGTCAGGCCGCTGGTACAATGACCGGGTGTGGACGCGCGGACCTCGGTCTGATCAGCGGCCCCGGCACGCCCGCCGCGCGTGTCGTGAGGTTTCGACCATACGTGGGTAAACAGCGACATCTTCCATTTCGGACCGGCGCGAGGCCTCGGTCGGGTGGGGCCGCCGGTTGGTGCGGGCTGAGGATCGACCGATGCGGCAGTTGACCCTCAGCGAGGCCAACGTCGAGCGGCTGTTCGGCATCAAGGACGAGAACCTCCGCTACCTCGAGGAGCGCCTCGGCGTCACCGTCAGCGCGCGCGGCACCTCGGTGTCGGTGTCGGGTGACGAGCGCGGGGAGCAGATCGCGGCCCGCCTGCTCAGCTCCTTCGACCAGCTGCTGTCCTCCGGCGGGCTGGTCGGCAAGGACGAGTACCGGACCGGGGTGCGGGTGCTCGAGGAGGACCTCGACATCGACCTCGTCGAGTTCTTCCTCGACGCCGGAATCCCGGAGACGCTGAAGCGCCTGGTCGTGCCGCGCAACCTCAACCAGCGGCTTTTCATCCAGGCGGTGTGCAAGCACGACTACGTGTTCGCCGTCGGACCGGCAGGCACCGGCAAGACCTACCTGGCGGTCGCAATGGCGGCGGCCGAGCTGCTGGACAAGCGGGTGCGGCGGATCGTACTCGCCCGGCCGGCGGTCGAGGCCGGCGAGCGGCTGGGCTTCCTGCCCGGCGACATGATCGAGAAGGTCAACCCGTACCTGCGCCCGGTGTACGACGCCCTCTACGACATCCTCGGCTACGAGAAGGTCACCAAGCTCATCGAGCGGCAGGCGATCGAGATCGCGCCGCTCGCCTTCATGCGTGGGCGGACCCTGAACGACGCCTTCATCATTCTCGACGAGGCCCAGAACACGACCCATGAGCAGATGAAGATGTTCCTGACCCGGATGGGCTTCCACTCCAAGACGGTGATCACCGGCGACATCACGCAGATCGACCTCCCGGCCGGCCAGGTATCGGGGCTGGTCGAGGCGGTGGAGATCCTCCAGGGGACGCCGGACCTGTCGTTCATCAGCTTCACCCACCGGGATGTCGTGCGCCATCGACTGGTCCAGGAGGTGGTCGACCGCTACGAACGGTGGGAGGCTCGCAAGGGCCGCAACGGTCGCAGGTCATGAAGAACGGAGCGCGATCGCGCACCGACAGCCGGCCGCTGACGCGAATCCAGCGCGGCCTCGAGGAGCGCAGCAACCTGTGGGGCAGGCTCCTCGGCCAGCCGCTGCTGTGGGCAGTGGTCGCCGTGGTCGCGTGCAGCCTGCTGCTGATGCCGCGCGTCGGCCGGTACCTGCCGGAGTGGGACAGCGGCGAGGTCGCGACCCAGGACGTGGTCGTGCCGTACGACCTGACGCTGCCGGACGAGGCGGCGACGGAGGCGCTGCGCGAGGAGGCCCGCGCGGCGGTGCTGCCGGTGTATGACCTCGAGCCTCGTCTCCCGCTCGAGCTCGCCGAGGGCATCGGCCGGCTGTTCAGCGCCTGTCGCGCCGGCACCGCCCCGGGCGAGCTGGCTGCCGCGTCCGGCCTGCTGGTCCCCGAGCCGATGCTGGTGGTGCTGGCGGACTCGGAGTGCGGCCTCCAGCTCGAGCGCGCCCTGGTCGATCTGACTCTCCAGGTCGGCGGGACCAGGATTGTCGACGACCTCAGGGCGCTCGAGCGGCGCGGGACCCAGGGAGTCGTGCTCCGCAACCTGGAGACGAACGCGGAGCAGCCGGTCAGCATCGGCGAGGTCTCCGGCGCGATCGACGCCAGGGCCGGCCTGGAGGACGAGCTGCGGACCCGCCTGCTCGAGCAGGACGCGGTGGCCCGCCGCTGGATCAAGCCGACCATCGAGTTCCTCGGGGCGAACCTCGAGCCCAACCTGGTGTTCAGCCGCGCCGAGACCGCGCGACGGGTCCGGAATGCCGGCGAGCAGGTCTCGACGGTGTCGCGCGTCTTCCGCCGCGGCCAGGTGCTGATCCGCCGCGGCGACACCGTGACCCACGCCGTGGGGACGACCCTTCGCCAGATCAACGACGAGCGAAGTGACATCACCAAGTACTCGACGCTCGCCGGCATCACCTTGCTGATGGCGCTGATGGTCGCCGGTTGGGGGAGGATCCTGCGCCGCTTCGGCGGCGTCTCGGGATGGCCGCGCGAGCTGTCAATGGTTTACCTGCTGATGATCCTGTTCGTGGCGCTCAACCGGCTCGGCCTGTTCGTTGCGACCTCGATGGCGGTCAACAGCGCGGCGATCTGGTGGTCGGCCGACGCCTACCTCTGGGGGCTGCCGTACGCCGCCGGGCCGATCACGGTCTTCGTGCTGCTCGGAATGCAGCCGGCAGTGCTGTTCGCGGTGTTCACGGGCCTGACGGCGGGCATCCTGCTCAGGGGCGATTTCGAGGTCGTGGTGTTTGCGCTCGCGGCGGGCCTGGTGGGCGCGCTCGCCCTGCAACGATTGAGCGATCGTGGCCGGCTGAGCCGCGTCGGAATCGCGGTCGGGGCCTGCAACGTGGCCGTCGGCGGCATCCTGGCGCTCTACCGCGGCGTCCCGGAGATGCCCGAGACGATGGCGGTGTCGGTGGCCGCCGCCTTCATCGGCGGGCCACTCGCGGTGGTGGTGGCGTCGTCGCTGCTGCCGGTCTTCGAGTGGCTGTTCGGGGTCACGACCGACATGCGCCTGCTCGAGCTGAGCAACCAGAACCTGTCCCTGCTGAAGCAGCTCTCGCTGGAGGCCCCGGGGACCTACCAGCACTCGCTGGCGGTCGGCAACCTGGCCGAGGCCGGGGCCGACGCCGTCGGCGCGAACGCGCTGCTGCTGCGGGTCTGCGCCTACTACCACGACGTCGGCAAGGTCCAGAAGCCGGAGTACTTCGTGGAGAACCAGCGCGGCGCGAACCCGCACGACACGCTGTTGCCGTCGATGTCGTCCCTGGTGATCCAGAGCCACGTCAAGGAAGGCCTCGAGATCGCGGTCCGGGAGAAGCTGCCGCTGCCGATCCGGCAGGCGATCGCGACCCACCACGGAACCAAGCTGATCCGCTACTTCTACAGCAAGGCCCAGGACCAGTCCGACCCGGACCTCGGCGAGGTCCGCGAGGTCGACTACCGGTACCCGGGCCCCAAGCCGCACACCAAGGAGCTCGGGATCCTGCTCCTCGCCGACGCGGTCGAGGCGGCAGCGCGCACCCTCGAGGTCCCGAGCCCGGGCAAGATCCAGTCGATGATCGACAAGATCTTCACCGACGCGCTCGAGGACGGGCAGCTCGACGACTGCGCCTTGACCTTCTCGGAGCTCGACAAGATCGCATCCGCGTTCCTGTGGGTGCTCACCAACATGTACCACCACCGGATCGACTACCCTGGTTTCGAATTCGACCGGAGGCAGCGCAAGCGTGACACGGGTCCACTTCAGGTGGGATCGAAGGCCGTCGCAGCCGGCGGCTGACGCCCTGCGGCGGGTCGTGGTGGAGGTCGTGCGGCGCACGCACGGATCGGGGGCCGAGGTTTACGTTGTGATGACCGGCGACGGGGAGCTGCAGCGTCTCAACCGCACCTATCGCGGCCTGGACCGGCCCACCGACGTCCTGTCCTTCCCCGACGGCGACCCGCTGCCCACCGGCGGGGTGCTGCTCGGCGAGATCATCGTGTCGCTCGACGCCGCGCGCCGGCAGTCCGCGGAGCTGGGCCACGGCGAGCTGCGCGAGCTCGAGGAGCTGGTGCTGCACGGCACCCTCCACCTGCTCGGCCATGACCACGAGCAGGACCGCGGCGAGATGGCGGCGCTCGAGCTCGAGCTGCGTGAGGAGCTGCTCGGGTGAACGCCCACATTGCGTCCTGGCTCGGCCACCCGATGACGCTGTTGCTGGCAGCGGCGCTGTTCGGCTTGTTTCTGCTGATCGTCGAGGTTCTCCTGCGCAGCCTCGGCGAGATGGGCAACGTGCGCTTCCAGGGCATGCTCGAGGACCATCAGAAGCTGCTCCCGGTGGAGGGGGAGACGCTCCTCCATGTGTCGCGCTTGACCGATGTGCTGCGCTGGCTGGAGATCGCCTTCGCCGGCCTGCTGTGGGTGGTGCTGTTCAGGCTCGCCGGCGGCGATCGGTTGGCCGCGGTGGCGCTCGGGGTGCTGGTGCCGGCCTGCCTGATCGCTATCGCGAGGCTGATCATCGGCGCCGTCGGCGAGGACACGGTCGTCACGTTGCTGCGGATCGTGCGGCCGGTGGTGTGGCCGCTGGTGGCGCTGGTCGCCCACGTCGACCCGGGCCCCCAGGAGCAGCCCCCGGAGGTTGACGACGACGAGGAGGCAAGCGAGCGGGAGATCCGCGCCTACCTGCAGGCGGGCCACGCGGCCGGGATCTTCGAGCGCGAGGACACCGAGATCGTCGAGTCGCTGGTCGACTTCTTCGACACTGTGGTCCGCGAGGTCATGACCCCCCGCACCGACATGGTGGCGCTGCCGGACACGGCCTCGATCGAGGAGGCGCTGGACGCCTTCGTGAGCTCCCGCAAGAGCCGGATCCCCCTCTACCACGACACCGTGGACCAGATCGTCGGCGTCGTCCACGTCAAGAACCTGGTCCGGCACCTGCGGACCGGCAAGCCCGCGACCCTGATCGCGCTCGTCCATCCCTGCCTGGTGGTCCCCGAGAGCAAGGAGCTCGGCGAGCTGGTGCGCGACTTCCAGCGCGAGCGCCAGCAGATGGCGATCGTGGTCGACGAGTACGGCGGGACCTCGGGCCTGGTGACCCTCGAGGATGTGTTCGAGGAGATCGTCGGCGACCTCCAGGACGAGCACGAGGAGCGGCAGCCCCCGGAGTGGGAGGAGCTGGCGCCCGGCGTCTACCGCCTCCAGGGCCGGGCCGGGATCGAGGTGCTCGCAGAGCTGTACGACGTCGACGTCAGTGAGGACGACATCGACACCATCGGCGGGCTGGTGTTCTCGCGCCACGGCACGGTGCCGGAGGCAGGCGCGACGGTCGAGGATCACGACCACGGCCTGGTCTTCACGGTGGACGAGATGGACGGGCGGCGGATCGTCAGCGTCACGGCGCGCCGGAGCGAGAGCGGTCCGCAGCCGCCCGAGGCGTGATGGGCCCGTGCTGGCGTTCCTCACCGCGATCGAGTCCGGCGCGACTCGCGCCGTGCGCCGAATGGGCAGCGGCTGGCCGCTGTGCGCGGGGGAGGCGATGACGCTCCCGACGCACTCGGGAACGGTCGCGCTGGTCGGGCGGCCGAACGCCGGCAAGAGCACGCTGCTCAATGCGCTGGTCGGCGACAAGATTGCGATCGTCTCGGACCGGCCGCAGACCACGCGCAACCGGATCATCGGCGTCCTGACGACGGATCGCGGCCAGGCAGTGCTCTTCGACCTGCCCGGGGTCCACCGGCCGCACCACAAGATGAACACGCGCATGATGCAGCAGGTGCGGTCGGCGCTCGACGAGGTCAACGTGGTGCTCCACCTCGTGGACGCGTCCGAGCCGTGGGGCGGCGGCGAGGAGTACCTGTTCGGACTGCTCGAGCCGGTGCGGGTCCCGGTGCTGGGCGTGCTGACCAAGATCGACCTGGTCCGCCCGAAGGGCCGCCTGCTGCCGCTGATCGACGCCTACCAGCAGCTCCGGCCCGGGGCCTCGGTGATCCCGGTGTCGGCGCTCGCCGGCGACGGCCTCGGCGAGCTGCTCGGGGAGCTGTTCGGCGCGCTGCCGGCGGGGCCGCCGCTCTACCCTGCCGATGTCACGACCACCCAGACCGAGCGCTTCTTCGTGGCCGAGGTGGTGCGCGAGAAGCTGCTCGAGCGGACGCGCGACGAGCTGCCGTACACCTCCGGCGTCCTGGTCGAGAACTTCGAGGACCGGGGCGGCCTGGTGCACGTTGATGCGGTGATCTACGTCGAGCGGCCGACCCAGAAGGGGATCGTCATCGGCAGGGCCGGCGCCATGATCCGGTCCATCGGCCAGGCGGCGCGCGAAGAGCTGGAGCGGCTGCTCGGGGTCCGCGTCTACCTCGGCCTGCACGTCAAGGTCCACCCGCGCTGGCGCGAGGACGCCCGCCTGCTCGCCGAGATGGAGCCCGGCGCCGCTGACCTCGGCGCCATCGCGGAGTTCAACGGGCGCGAGTCCACGCCGGTGTCTGGATCTGGCGCTGTCGGGAACGGGAACGGGGAGTTGGACGGGGACGGGGACGGGGAAGGGGAACGGAGCGGCGTTGGTTGAAGGCATGGAACGAACCCTGATCCTCGAACCGGAGGACCTTGCCGGCAGGCGATGATGGGTGCGCTCAACTTGATCCTGGTGTTCACCGCCGACGGCTGCCCGCACTGCGCGGCCCTGGTCGAGGACTTCCGCCGCCGCGGCGTCGCCTTCCGCGAGATCAACCTCAGCCGCGAGCCGGCCGAGATGGAGAGGCTGCGGGCCCTGACCTGGGAGCACCGGCTGCCGGTCGTGGCCGACCACGAGCGGGTCTCGATCGGCTATCGCGGCGGCTCGTCGAGCTACGCCGAGCTCGGCCTCGAGTAGATCCACTCTAGATTGAAGATTCCAGATTGCCGATTGCGGGCATCCAGGCAGGCCTTCCCGGCGCCGCGGTCGGATCGCGCTGCGAGCTGCTGTTCGAGCTCAGTCGTCGGTCGCAGGTCGTGAGCGCAGCTTCTTGCGCTCGCTGCGCTGCCGCTTGGTCTCGAGCCGGCGCCGCTTCGACGAGTCGGGCACGCCGGTCGCGCGCCGGCGCTTGCGCGGCCTGAGCGCCGCGGCCACCAGGTCCGCAAATCGCTCGACCGCATCGCGCTGGTTTGCCGAGCGGGTGCGGTGGCGTTCCGAGCTGAGGTGAAGCACGCCGTCCTTCGCGATCCGGGTGGCGAGGCGCTCGGCGACCACGGCCTTCTGGTATTCGCTGAGCGTTGCCGAGTCGGCGACCGCGAACAGCAGGGTGACCTTGGTGGCCACCTTGTTGACGTTCTGGCCGCCCGGACCGGAGCTGCGCGAGTAGCGGAAGCTCAGCTCGCTGTCAGGGATCTCGAGGTTCTCGTTGATGCGGACCATCGGCGCGCCTCAAAGCAGGCTCTTGATCTCCTCCTCGAGCTTCTGCTCGTCGCCGAGTTCGAAGCCGACGTGGGCGAACATGACGCGCCCCTCGCGGTCGACCAGCAGCGACGTCGGGAAGGCGTAGACCCCGAACATCGAGCTCACCACGTCGGCGTCCTCGGCGCCGTTCTCGAGCAGCGTGAAGGACAAACCCTTGTCCTTGATGAACTTCGTGGCTTGCTTGGTGTCGCGGGAGGCCTCGACGGCGACGACCTCGAACCCCTGGTTGCGGTAGGTCTCATAGAGCTTCTGCAGGCGTGGCAACTCCACGCGGCAGCCGCCTCACGTGGGGAACCAGAAGGCGAGCATCAGCACCTTGCCGCTGCGCAGGTCGCTGAGCGAGTGCTGGCGCCCGTCGTAGTCGGCAAGGGTGAAGTCGTCGATCGTGCGCGCCAGCCGCTGCCGCGCCTGCCACAGCTGCTCGTCGAGACCCTCCTCACTGCCGTTGACCGCGGCCCACGCCTGGCGGAACACCGGCGCCGCCTGGTCTCGGTCGCCGAAGACCGCCTCCCGAGAGATCCGCTCGAGCGCCGCCGCGGCGTCGCCCTCCCGGAGCAGCGCGCTCGCCCAGAACCGGTCGAGGGGGGCGCTGGCCAGGCCGAGGTAGTCGTTGGCACGGTCGTGATCCGCCTGCTCGAAGAGCGCGAGGGCCTCGGCCGTCTGGCCCTGGTTGTAGAGGGCCCACGCGCGGTAGGTGAGGGCGGTGACGCGGCGGCGCTGGACGCGCGTCGCCACCTCCTCGTCGCTGAGCTCGCGTTTCGGATTGTCCGCCCGCCAGGCCTCGGGCGTCGACCGGGCTTCCGCGGCCTCGGCGTACGTGCCGGCGAGCGGCCAGTCGCCGACCTTGCAGGCGGCCGCCATGATGGTCTCGAGCGAGTCGAAGCTGAGCGGCCCCTGCGCCTCGACCGCCGCGATGTACGGCGCGAGGTCGAGCGACCGTCCGGCGTCGGCCGCCACCGGAGCGAGCTCGGCGGCCAGGTAGAGCCGACCTTCGGGATCGGTCATCCGGGACAGCATCGGCTCGACGATCTCGTAGGCCCGCGCGGGCTGGCCGAGGTCGTGCGCGTAGTAGGTGATGAGGTCGGTCGCGTAGTAGCCGGCGGCGCGGTGATCGGCGTGCTCGGCGACGAAGCCCTCGACGAGCGCCACCTGCTCGGCGCGGCTGCCCGCGTCGAGATAGGCCTCGCGGAACGCCCGATACGCGGCCTCGGCGGGGTCCTCCGGCGGCTGCTGGCCACAGCCGGCGACGACCACCAGCAGCCCGAGCACGATGCACCATCTGAAGGAGCGAGCCATGGTCCCTCCCGTGCGCCCCGCCCGGCATCGACGGAGCGCTGGTCAAGTGTAGCGTGGCTGCGGAGAGATCTCGTTCCCGCCCGCTTCCGCTCCCCCTTCCGCATCAGCTCTCGGTTCGGACCCCGCCACGCTCGTTCGCTCCGTCCTCGAGAACACGTCGCGCTGATTCTCTGGAGGCGCTCCCCGAGGTGACTCGSGGCCGCCGGCCACAGCCGCTGCCGTCGGCAGGTTGCCACCGTTGGCGATTTCGGGTCGCAAGTACGTCGCCAGGAAGAACGTGGTCCCGAAATCACAAGAGATGGCACGCCCGCAGGACGCGCTTTCCGCGTACTCGCCTCGCGTCCCGGGCTCGGAAGCGGAAGCGGGAGTCTGTGAAGCTCCTGCGACGCCCGGTCAGTGAGCGCTGGCACGCTCCGGGAACAGGCTGAGCAGCCCGGCCTCGGAGGCCGGGCAGACGCCGCGGTCCGTGATCAGGGCCGTGACGTAGCGTGCCGGGGTGACGTCAAAGGCGAAGTTGGCGGCCGGGCTGCCCGGCGCCACCACCTCCACCTCGACGACCCGGCCGTCGGCCGCGCGGCCCGCGATCCGCGACACCTCGCGCGGATCCCGTTGCTCGATCGGGATCTCGCGCAGGCCGTCGCGGATCGTCCAGTCGATGGTGGGGTGGGGCAGCGCCACATAGAACGGGATGCCGCTGGCGTGCGCGGCGAGCGCCTTGAGGTAGGTGCCGATCTTGTTGGCCACGTCGCCGGTCCGGGTGGTCCGGTCGCTGCCCACGATGCAGGCATCGACCCGGCCGTGCTGCATGAGGTGGCCGCCGGCGCTGTCCACGACCACGGTGTGGGGCACTCCGTGGGCGCCGAGCTCGAACGCCGTGAGGGCCGCGCCCTGGCTGCGCGGGCGGGTCTCGTCGACCCAGACGTGGAGATCGAGGCCGGCGTCGTGCGCCATGTAGATGGGCGCCAGCGCKGTCCCCCAGTCGACGGTGGCGAGCCAGCCCGCGTTGCAGTGAGTCAGCACGTTGAGCGGCCGGTCCCGGATCGAGCCGGCGAGCTCGCGCAGGATCGCCAGGCCGTGCACTCCGATCCGCCGGCAGATCTCGACGTCCTCGTCGCAGATCGCCGCCGCCCGCCGGTAGGCCGCTGCCCCGCGGTCGTCCGGCGGGAGTGCTGACACTGCGGCGGCCATCTCGTCGAGCGCCCACTGGAGGTTGACGGCGGTCGGCCGGGTCGCTGCGAGCCGTGCGACGGCCGCGGCGAGGCTGCGGTCCGAGGGGTCTTGACGCAGGGCCAGGCAGACGCCGTAGGCTGCCGCGGCGCCGATCAGCGGCGCGCCGCGGACCCGCATCGTGCGGATCGCGTCGGCCGCGTCGTCGACCGTGGCCAGGGTCAGGATCCGGACTTCGTGGGGGAGGGCGGTCTGGTCGATGACCTTCACCGACCAGCCGTCGTCCGCGACCCAGATCGAGCGGTAGTGGACGCCGTGGATTTTCACGAGGGGGAGTGTAACGCGGTCGGTTGCACGCGCCGACCCCGCCAGTCTCCGTATCCGTCTCCGACGACTCGTACGCAGTCTGGTCCGCAGCTTCGGGCACGGGCACGGGCACGGAGACGGAGACGGGCCGGGCGGAGCCAGCCCCCAGATCCCAGCCCCTGGACCCTGGCTCGTGCGGGGGTCCGTATACTTCTGCCGGAGGCCAAGCCGATGCACCCTCGCCTGCTTGCCGCCGTTGTGCTCCTGGCTGCGGCCGCTCTCGCCGGTTGCCGATCGGCAGCCCCATCCGAGCCGGCTGGCCCGCAGGCGTGGTGGGACCCGGCCGACGCCGAGCTCCTGACCTGGCGGGCCGACCGCCCGTCGTTCCAGCAGGAGTTCGCCCTCGAGGCGTCAGGCCTCGCCGCCTCCGACCGCTTCCTGTACGTGGCCTCGGAGAAGTACGCCCGGGTGCTGCAGCTGCCGATCGACGCACCGACGACGGCGCGGGTGATCGCGATCGCGGTGCCGGCGCACAGCGAGCTCGAAGGGGTGGCGTACGGCGGCGGCTCGCTCTACCTCTGCGACGAGGCGCACGCCGCGATCTACGAGGTGCCGCTGCCGGCCGGCGAGGCGCTCCCCGACGCCGACGTCGCGACGGCCCTGCCGGCCACCGAGCTGGCGATCGCCGGCGCGGACATCCAGCCCGGCAAGGTCGGGGTCGAGGGCATCGTCGTCGACGCCGCTGCACAGCGGCTGTGGCTGCTGCTCGAGCGCCGGGGCGCGCCGGAGACCGGCTGCGTCTCCACCATCTACCAGCTGCGCCGGGTGGGCGGCACGCTCGAGGAGGCCGGCCCCCCGCTCACCATCGCGCTTCCCGACTGCAACTGGCGGTTGACCGGTCTGGAGCTGTGGCGGGGCGAGCTGCTGGCGCTGAAGACGCAGTTCCCGGGCGAGCGCTACGAGGTGATCGCCGTCGACCCCACGTCCGGAGCGTCGCGGACGGTCGTCGAGCTGACCGACCTGCTGCGATCGGTGCGGCGCGAGGGCTACAACAACAACGTCGAGGGCATTGCAGTGACCTCGGACGGGACGCTGTGGATGGTCTCCGACAATGCCTGGACGCTGGTCGTCGACGATCCGGAGCCGCCGAGGTCCGACGAGAAGACCCTGCTGATGCGGATCCCGCCGGCGCCGCGCGGGCGCTGAGTTTCGACGTCGACCGACGCTCGCCGCGCTGACGCTCGATTTCCCCAGCGGCGTGGCCGACCAGCCGGAGCCCGGCCGCTCCGGCGGAACCAGTGGCCCTCCGTCGTCGTCAGGCGACGGGCGCCGGGTCCGCCGGGTATCATGCTGCAGGGTCGAACGCTTGGAGGTGCCCGTGTCGCGCCTATCCGCTTTGGGAGCCGTCCTGATTGTCGTGTTTGCAGCTGTCGCCGGCGCGCAGCCGGCTCCCGGCGAGGACATCTGGATCGTCGCCGGCGGTCTGGTGGTGGTGATGGACGACGCCGGTACTGTGATTCCCGACGGCGGCGTCGCGATCCGGGCGAACCGCATCGAGGCGGTCGGGCCGGCGGCGGAGCTGCTCCAACGCTTCCCGGCGGCGCGGCGGCTCGACGCCACCGGGCGGGTCGTGATGCCGGGGCTCGTCAACGCCCACACCCACGTGCCGATGACGTTGTTCCGCGGGGTCGCCGACGACCTCGACCTGGAAGGCTTCCTGTACAAGCGCATCTTCCCGCTCGAGGCGCG